>NZ_LJOU01000024.1:0-58627 GCF_001672085.1 Anabaena sp. AL93
CCCTACCTCCCCTACCCCCTCTCCCGTCATTTTCGGGTTGACAGACTACTAGATATCTAGCTGGCGAGGGATATTAACCAATTCGTAAAGCTTATTTTCAAACTTTTGGGTACAAGCTGACCAATCAAATTCTAGAATCGAGGGACGTGCTTGTGCAGTCAATTGATTTTTAAGATCAGGATCTTCGAGTATGGTAATTACCTTTTGGGCAAAGTCTTCAGGGCTATTAGGTGCAGCTAAAAAACCATTTACTCCAGAAATAACCTGTTCAGCGGTTGAAGGGGCAACAACAGCCACTACGGGAGTTCCAGAAGCTAAGGCTTCGTTGGTTGTGGTACAGAAATTTTCGGTGACAGAAGGGTTGACAAATATATCTGCTTTTGCAAACCAACCTAAAAGTTCTTTCCCATGAGATTCACCCCAAATTGTGACACCATTGGGGAATTTTTCGGCACGACGGCGAATTTCTGCATCTAGGGGACCGCTACCGACAATTACTAAATGGACATCGGGAATTTTGGCAGCAATGAGGGGATAAATATCTAAAAGTTGATTGACATTTTTTTCTGGGGTAATGCGTCCCACAAATAAAATAGTTGGACGTTTATCATCAGGAATTGGATCATAACAAATATTGCGAGGGTGAAATTTTTCGCAATCAATTCCTTGATAGGGTAAATATTCGCTACGTTGCGCTTTTAGTTTTTGGTATTTAGTTAATTGTTCGCGGGAAGAGAATAAACTTAAATCATAAGTTTCACTAAATTGTTTAACTAAAAGTGGGAGGAGAGGACGAACTAGGTTAAAGAATGTATTTCCAAAATAATATTGGATATAGGCAATGATATCTGTATGGAAAATTGAAATAATGGGTGTTTTGGTTTTTTTGGCATATTGTACTCCCACGGAACGCCCATAACCTTGTAGGAAGCCAGAATATAAACCTCTCATTTGTGGGGCTTCTTCAACAACAATAATATCGGGTTGAAAGTGATTAAGTAGTTTTGTATCACTCCAATGACGATGGTTTAATGGTTGGGGTAAAGATTTATAAAATATCAGTGGTTCTGTCGGAAATGAATAGGAGGAAAAATTAATAAATGTTTCTAGTTCTTCTATTCCCGACATGGGACGATTTCCCACTTGGTTAGGATATTTATTATTGATTTCTGGGTGAACTAGAAAAACTTCATGCCCTTGTTTTAATAGCCAGTGAACTCGTTGATGAACGGCGACAGAAACTCCGGTTAAAAATGGGGCATATAATCCTGTAAATAAGGCGATACGAAGGGGTTTATTTTTCATGACTTTGAGGAAATATTTTTTGCAAAAATAGATTACTGATGCGCTGGTTTATAATAATTGTTGAATTGGGAATTTTAGATATTGAAGTGAAATAAAAAATCTAAAATTTCCCTATTCTCTTAAATAAATATGTTGGGTTTTCTCAACCCAACCTAAGTAGGTGAGCGTTGAAAATTGTCGTTATGGCAAGGCAAAAGGCAAGAGGCAAGAGGCAAGAGTGAAGAGGGTTTGGGCGATTTTACATTTCTTTACACAGTTTGGTTTTATTGTGTTCACCTACTTACATTTAGTTAGCCGAGCAATATTATTTAAAGAGATGCTTTGGGATCAATTGGTTGATCTAGCCATTGGTAAGGACGATATTCAATTAACCGAATATTTTCACGCCCTTTAATGCGATAAGTAAGTCCACGCCAAGTAATTGTTGATACCCACAAAGAAGATAATATTGTTAACCCGTAAACCCATTGTGTTAGGGGAATAACTATCAACATTTTTAGGATGATTAAAGGCGACAATTTGGGTATTTTTTCACCTTGATTGTGCAGCACTTTATGTATGCCAAATTCCATCAATAGCATTAGCAGGACTAAGCCCATGGTATAGGAAATATAGGCGGAAAATAGCAAGGCGGCTGCGTCCCATTGAGCCTCAATCAATAGCTGAAAAATAACAATGATGACTGCATTGGGGACGATGATACTAGAATATGCTTCACTGATTATGGCTAACCACCGGGGATGATAAAGTTTAGAACCAATTATTAACCTTTTTAATGATTCTAGTAAGTTACGTAGACTACTTTCCTCCCGATTTAGCATCAATAAAGAAGGAATAAATTTGATTTGTAACTTTTCTTGCTTGATAAGTTTATGGAGAAGCATATCATCTGTTAATACTTCTCCCCACTTATCTAAAAGGTTGATGCGGTTTAATACTTCTGTTTTGATTGCTAATGTTCCACCCCAGGGAATTTGAAAGAGAAACATTTGCACTACGGTGGAAACGTTACCAGAGTAGCGAACTAATGAACCCCAATAATTACCTGTGGGAAGATACCAACGATTTCCTGTGGTGAGTCCAACTTGATCATCAATAAGGGGGGTAACTAATTCTCGTAACCAATTAGGATGAGCTACAGTATCAGCATCTATAAAAGCTATAATTGGATAGGCATTATCCAAATCAGAAACAGCTTGAACTAAGGAACTGCATTTAAGGCTACAATTATGACGAACTGCTCTTAATATGCTAATTTCAACGTTGGTTGCACCTAGTTGATTGATTGTTTCGGTGGCAATTTTCAAAGCTGGATCTTCTTTACTATCAATGATCAGCTTTAAATCGTATTCTGGGTAGTTTTGTTGTAAGAGCGATCGCAAACAATTAGGTAAAAAAGGATCAGCACCCCGTAAACAGAGGATTACTGCCGTTTTTGGTAATTGTTCATCTGGTAATGACTTGGGTTTGTGTGAACGTAAATACCATAAAAATACTAACGTTAAACAAGTTTGAATTACCAGCCAGCCGAACAAAGACTTAGATAGAAATATCATAAAATCTGGCATTATTTCTATAGTCTTAGAAGGGAGTCAGTAGGGGCGGGGTTTCCCCGCCCAATAGTCAGAAGTGAGGAATTATGTCTAATTCCTAGTTAGGGATCAAGAGAATACTTAAGAAAGATGTTAATGGTAGTATTCTTGTCAACTTTGAAGCTGGAATTATTGAACGTAGGTGAGCCAGTGCTGATAGAAACAGTAGGATTTTTAGAAATGCCAAAGCCCTCTTGAGGAATTCCAAAAAAGTCTTTATTGAGTTTGCGATCGCCATTTTGATCATCAACTACAGCTACAGCATAAGTTCCCGGTTTTAATCCAGAGAATACCCGCTTTATAGAACTACCTGTAATTTTAGTACAACCACTTTTAACTTCACTTTTAGCATTATCGGGAAATCCTTTTTCAGAGTTATAAACTCTCATACAAATTTCCCCAGTTTTGTTAGTAATACCATTAACAACCACAGTTAAAGATCCTGTTGATTCAGCATAGGCTATGTCTGTGAAGTTAACAGTTAGTAAAGTAGCAAGCAAGAAATTACTAACTTGGAATATTTTCAACATAGATCAATATTTCACCCGTAATAAGTTTAGAGGAATTTAATAGTAGTTTTTTACTACTAAAAGTGATTTGTTGTCCAATAAATTGCTAAGTAATGGGACAGAATTAATTACACAACTGATTTTTCTGTTCCCTGTTCCCTGCGATGCACTGAGCTTGTCGAAGTGTTCCCTGTTCCCTCTCTCAACGAGTGAATTTAATTTTGTCCGACTAAGTAGGTGAACACAATAAAACCAAACTGTGTAAAGAAATGTAAAATCGCCCAAACCCTCTTCACTCTTGCCTCTTGCCTCTTGCCTTTTGCCTTGCCATAACGACAATTTTCAACACCAACCTACTTACTTAATATTGCTATAGTTCAGGTTTGATAACTAAACTTACGCAAAAACAACATTTTGGCAGCCATTAAGAAATCTTTCACCAATAACCATTCTGTACCTGATAGCTTTTTAGCGATGCTGATATGGCACAAAATTTGCTCATACCAATTAAGTTGACTATGATGAATAGAAACCCAATATTCCTGTAAAATTCGCCAATGAGGTAACAAAATTTTTCCCTTATTCGTTGAATCAAACCAGACTGCATAATCATAAAAATTAGGCAACATATTCAATGAATACTGGGGATTATTTTGATTAAATGACAAATAATCAGGAAAGAACATACTCAGGGATTGTTGAGGATGGATTCTCGCAAAGAATAGATATTCGGGAATTTCATAAAATTTTCCCAGCATCCCCAGCCTTAATAATAAAATTCCATCTGCATTCCCATAACCACCCATAGGAGGTATTTGTCTTAATGCACTACTGCGAATAACTCCGTAAATTTGATAACACAAATGTTTAGTTAGTAATTCATGAAATCTTTGATGAGCTTTTAGAGAATTAGTATTGAGTTTAATGTCATAATTTTGGATAAATTCTCCCTGCTCATCAATAAAATATGTGTGGGAGTGACATAAAATGTATGTTGGATCTTTTTCCAATACATCCATACATTTCTCAATAAAATCGGGGGCGTGCAAATCATCATAAGCAGCCCATTTAAAATACTCACTGTGAGATAATTCAAAAACACGATTGAAGTTACAAGCACAACCAATATTAGTTTCATTACGATAGTAACGAATCCGTTGATCTTGAGCTGCATAAGTCCTACAAATAGCCTCAGTATTATCTGTAGATGCGTTATCCGAGATAATTAACTCAAAATCAGAAAATGTCTGTGCTAATAGCGAATCTAGGCATTTTTCAAGAAATTTCTCCCCATTATATACAGGTAATCCAATACTTAACTTTGCTTGAGAGTTATTCATGCACAAATTCCTAAAATCTAGGTATTATTTCATTAATTTTTGAAGGTCAGTTTTTTGCAACCATTCATGAGTGCGGCGCATTCCTTCCGCTAAATCAACCTTAGCTTGGTAATTCAAAACACTTTCTGCTTTAGCAATAGAATAGGCATAGGGACGACTCATAAAATCAACTGATTCTGGCAGAATATCTGCCTTTTTCCGAAATAGTTTTTGCCCCTGAAGACGCACTTTTAGAAATAATTTCATTTCCTCTTTAGGTAAAGACATTGGCGCTGGTAAATTTTCCAATGATGCTAAATGAATAAAATACTCCTTCCAAGAAGTTTCTTTACCATCGGTAATATTAAAAACCTCTCCATAAACCGATTTTTCTATGGCTAAAAAGATAGCATCAATTAAGTTATCCACATATAGATGATTCATCACACCTTTGCCTTCATTAGCATAGGCAAATAATTTTTGTCTCATCATCTGAATTGGGCGGACAATCCAAGGCAGACTTCCTGGCCCATAAACATCACCAGCCCGAATCACAATTACTCCAAATTCTGGAGCATTATTGAGTTTTAAAACTTCGATTTCCGCCTCAATTTTTGTTTGACAATAAGCATTATTTTCCCCAGATAGCACACCTGATTCTGTGACTTTATCTGAGTAATCAAATCCATATACTAAGGCAGTTGAAAGATGAACAAATGTCTTCACACCAGCTTGTTTAGCAGCCTTAGCAATGTTTACAGTACCGCTGACATTTATTTCTCGAAAATGCTTAATATCCCCGGCTTCTTCGGCAAATTGAGCGTTATGTAAAACTATATCTACTCCCTGACAAGCTTTCGAGCAAATTGCTGGGTCAGTGATATTACCGACAAAAATTTCTACGCCTAATTTTTGGAATGTTTGATCTTTAACTGGAGAACTTTGAATACCTTTAACCTTCATACCTTGCGCTACAGCTAATTCGGCTGCACGTAAGCCAATAAATTCATCAATTCCAGTAATTAGCAGAGTTTTATTTTGTAAGTTCATGGGGATGTAGATAAGTGTTCGGTAATGAAAAAGTTATACAATCTAAGTTGAAAAATTGCGATTAAATGCAACTACGAAGTATTGTATTTGCAAAAGCATTTTACCGTTGTGAATAACATTAAACTTCTATCTTTAGTTGGTGTTAATTTGCTAAATATTTAGCAGAAGTTGATTAATTTGAGATGCAACAAATTCCTAGAAACTATCAGCCGGATCAGCAGAACGAAGTTTATTAATAGCTAAAGCTCCAGAGGTAATGCAAATTAAGACTGTAGAGACTAGAACAAGTAAGGCATTATTACTTGTCATCATGATAGGTAATTTAGTTGCCCTCATAGCAAAATCATATAAACCAATAGAAACAATAAAACCAGGAATGTAACCTAATAATGCCAAGATTATTGCTTGTTGAAAAACCACATTCAATAAATATCCATTAGCATAACCAATAGCTTTTAAAGTTGCATAGGCAATAAATTGAGTAGCAATATTGCTATACAAAATTTGATAAACAATTACCACACCCACAACAGAAGCCATGATGAGCATCAGATTAAGAATAAAACCAATGGGGGTTCTAACCGACCAATATTGTCTTTCAAAAGCGACAAATTCTTGGCGAGTAAATATTTGAACGTCCTTTGGTAAATTGGCTTTTAAATTTGCTAGAACCCGTTTTATATCCGCACCATCTTTGAGTTTAATCACCCCCATATCTATTTTTTCAACTGGACGGCTATTAGGGTTGATTCTTAGAAAAGTTGAATCACTCACAATTAAATTACCATCAACACCAAAGGACGGTCCTAAACTAAATAAACCACCTACTCTCACTCGATAACCTTTGACAGCATCAAAGGGAAAAATTTCAATTGCTTGTTCAATATTTCCTTGATTAAATAATTCTGCTATTGGTCCAAATTCTGGACGGGCATCTCTATCAAAGAGCATAACATCAGGAATTTTGAGTTTATCCAAATTTTGTTGGACTTCTGGAATATCTAGTACGGATTTTCCAGGGTCAAAACCAATGACATAAATTGAATATTTCTCACCACTGACAGGATTTTTTAATTTTGCAAATTGCAAATAAATTGAACTAACGGAATCCACGCCATCAAAACCTAAAGTTTGGTATAATCGAGTCCGAGAAAAACTTTGAATTGCTGTCAAAGATTTATATTGAGAACTAACTAAAAATAAATCACCGTGCAATCGTTGATGTAGTGCTGTGGCGCTAGAATATAGTGCATCTTGGAAACCAAGCTGGATGAACATTAACAGGACAATGAAGCCAATTCCGGCTACAGCTATGACAAAACGAAGTTTCTGTTGGGCAAGCTGTAGCCACCCTAAAGGAATTTTGATATTCATATTATTTGTTAGTTGTTATTTGTCAGTTGTTATTTGTCAGTTGTTAGTTGTTAGTTGTTAGTTGTTAGTTGTTAGTTGTCAGTTGTCAGTTGTCAGTTGTCAGTTTTAGAAAATAACTAATAACCAATAACCAATAACCAATGACCAATGACCAATGACCAATAACCAATAACCAATGACCAATAACCAATGACCAATGACCAATGACTAATGACTAATGACTAAATCTGGATTGCAACATCAACTTGTAAGTTAGTTAAGCGAGATATTTTTTGACTATCGGTGGAATCATCAATAGATATTTTGACTTCAATTACTCTCCGGTCTGCGTCAGAATTGGGATTAATACTAAAGATGCCTTGTTTATCAACTTGCCAACCAACTTCTCTAACAGTTCCTTGTAATTTGCCAGGAAATGTAGTGCTGGTAATGATAGCTTTTTGTCCAACTCGAACATTTTGAATATCGGTTTGATATACTTCTGCTAGAACCTGCATTTTTGACGTATTACCAATTTCTGCAAAACCAGAAGTACCAATTACTTCGCCATTTTTGGTGTGAATTCTTAAAATTGTGCCGTCTATAGTAGAAGTAATATAAGTTAAATCATGGTCAGCTTTTGCTTGTTTAATTGCAGTTTCTGCACTTTTAACTTCAGTTTTTGCTAACTCTACATCTACAGTCCTGACTTCCTTAAGACTATTAAGTTTGAATTTTCCTTCTTTAAGTTGATCTTGTAATGTGTCTTGTGTGCGTTTGAGAGTAGCTTCGGCTTCTTTTAACTGCTGTTGTGTGGTTTTGAGAACTAACTTTTTAGTATCAGCAACAGAAGCAGAAACAGCACCAGCTTTTGATAATTGTTGATATCGGTCGCTCTCTTTTTGTGCATTTTCGACTTCAGCCCGAATGCGGTTGATTGTTGCTGTTTGAGCCGCAGCATCTCCTTTTAATTGGGAATTTAATCTAGTAATTGCGGTTTTTTGAGCATTGATATCTCCAGTTTTTGCTCCAGCTTGTACCTGTGCAAGTTTAGTTCTGGCAATTAATAATTTATCAAATGTTTGTTGGATAGCTGCTTGAGAACGAGCATAGTTTTCTAGATAGGCTAATACTTGTCCTTTTTTAACATTATCTCCTTCCTTTACCAATAATTTTTCTACACGAACACCATTGACAGAATTAGGAGCAGATAAATAAGTAATTTTATCTTGTGGTTGTAATCTTCCTAAAGCAGTTACGGCAACTTTAACAGGAGTGGATTGAGATTTAATAACGGAACTAACAGCAGGAGTTTGAGTTTGAGAATTGGTCTTTAATTGATGGAAAATGTATAAAGATACTAAACCTGTAGAGAAAGTTAGAGAAGTTGCTAGAATTATTCTCCATTTTAATGAAGTCAGGTTGAATAGTTGGCGTTCTTTATTTACTGCCATATTTTTATTCCAATGGTATTATTTCGGAAAAATACTTGTCACTCAATTTTGGATTGACTCCAACCTAAAGTGTAGAAGCTCGAAAATTTTAGATTTGGGATTGACGATTGGGGACTTGTACCAAGTTTTTTAATCTAAAATCTAAAATTCCCGGTCATGTTTATAGACTTATTCTCTGTTGCTTTTAGATCAGAGATATGTCTAATTATTTATGTATGAATTGTTATCAGCATTTTAGCTGTTATAAATACCCAAATTAGCGGTTTTTTACTTACAATTATCTATGGCTAATGCCACGCTAAGTAGGTTGGCGTTGAAAATTGTCGTTATGGCAAGGCAAAAGGCAAGAGGCAAGAGGCAAGAGTGAAGAGGGTTTGGGCGATTTTACGTTTCTTTACACAGTTTGGTTTTATTGTGTTCACCTACTTATGCTATCAATTTTATGTTGAGTTGCCATTTGATTAAGTAGCCTAAAATACGATAGCTTTAAGGAGAAATAAAAATCTGCACTGCCCAAGTTGTGATGATGCTAATAACTTAGGTAAATCAATAAACTTACCTGTGATTATCCCAAACAACTTGGATATTGTCAACTAAATTTAGTCGTTTTTATCAAGAAAATCCTTGACTAGATACTATATTTAATTACTCATAAATTAATTTAAAAATCTGTACTTTTTTTAGCAAATTATCGTAAATAGATGCTAATTGTCCATATTTCATCACAATTGATATGTTTACAGGTTAATGTTCAACATCCCATAAATTAATGTTTGGTTTATAAATAACCAATTATCTATAAAAGGTAAGTTATCTTATAAATTCATCAAAAACAAAGACTTGATTATGATAGTTTGCTCAAAAAAGACCCAATTATGTTCAAATGTTGGCTGTGTGATTTATTTATAAGTTACTTATAAGACAATTTAACTACAACTCTTGAATTATCAAGCTAAGATTGATATTAAACCCGTAATTACTCAGGATATGTTATGGATAAATATAGTTCTGAATTATACTTGGCTAATTATGTTTTATTGACCATGAGGTAATTTGACAAATATTTTCTCCCAAAAATTAGCAAAAATGAACTATTCCGTTTTCATAAATTGTGCTAGTCTTTTTATTAATTCAACATTTATAGATGAAAGATAAATTGTTGATTTGATTTCCATTAACGGAAGAAATACTAAAATCCATGCAGTTTTTTACAGTAGGATTGCCTAAAGAAACAAAACCTATCCCTGAATAAACCGGGGTTTTGGATCTCACTAAGTTAGCAACTGCTAGATGATTGAAAACCTGTTTAAGTATTTTTTCACTATTCACAAAATTCTCCACAGAGTGTTTATTATTTTTGTAACGATTTTGGCAGCTTTGATCAGTCTAATCATCTAAAATAGGTTATCCTGGACTTTCAAAACTGGCAATTTCTATATCAACATACACAACGTTGTTATCCAATAGGTAAAACATTGAATGAATACGAGATAAAACCACTTCAGTTTAAGTATGTCCTTTTGCCAGTTATTAACACAATGTAATTGACACTTTTTATAGCGGTAATCACGCTTGGTGCAATATAATCGAGGGCGCAGGCCCTGCGCCCCTACAGACTTTACAATTTGCTGACTGGATCTCATTTTCACAAGTTGAGTATTTTCTAGTATTTATTCACGAATACAAGGTTCTAAAATTGTGGAAAAATATCCAAAAAATACTCAAAATTTTGTCAAGTCAAGCATTTAAACTTACCTGCGGCGCGAACGAATGCAGATTGGATAACTATCTGTTAATAGTCTGCTGCACAATTCACGGTACTCAAAATTAGTCTATGTCCTATGTCTTGCCCCCCTCAAAAAATAGACACAATAAAAAGTTCTTTGACGGAATTAGAAGCCCAAATTAATAGTTTTGAACAGGCTGTGCTGAAGTTTATAGAGGAAGGAAAAATGAATTCAGGAAACTTAGAAAATTCGATAAATTCCATGTCAACGAACGAAATTAATAGAAAACTGCACACAACTCCTATAGCTATTATTGGCATGGCTTCTTTAATGCCTCAGTCGAGAACATTAAGGGATTACTGGCAAAATATTGTTAATAAAATTGACTGTATTACGGATGTTCCTTCTAGCCATTGGAGTGTAGAAGATTACTATGATCCTAATCCGAGAACAGCAGAAGATAAAACTTATTGTAAACGTGGTGGTTTTATTCCTGAAGTTGATTTTAATCCGATGGAATTCGGAATTCCTCCCAGCATTTTAGAAGTTACAGATGTTTCTCAACTATTAAGTTTAGTAGTTGCTAAAGAAACAATGGAAGATGCTGGTTATAGCGACTCCCGTGAATTTAGCCGCGAAAATATCGGCGTGATTTTGGGTGTGGCTATGGGCAAACAATTGGGAATGCCATTAGCCGCCAGATTAGAATATCCGATTTGGGAAAAAGTTCTCAAAAGCAGTGGTTTATCTGACGAAGATACCAAAAAAATCGTTGATAAAATCAAATCTGCTTATGTGAAATGGGATGAAAATGCTTTCCCTGGAATGTTAGCAAATGTGGTGGCTGGGAGAATTGCTAACCGTCTCAACTTTGGCGGTACAAACTGTGTAGTTGATGCAGCTTGTGCTAGTTCCTTTGGGGCATTAAAAATGGCCATTAGTGAATTAGTTGAACATCGTAGCAACATGATGTTAACCGGTGGAGTAGACACCGATAACACCATCATGGCTTACATTTCCTTCAGCAAAACTCCGGCGGTTACTCCTAGCGATAATGTGAAACCATTTGATGCTAAATCCGATGGCATGATGTTAGGTGAAGGTATTGGGATGATTCTCCTCAAACGCTTAGAAGATGCCCAAAAAGATGGGGATAAAATCTATGCGGTAATTAAGGGAATTGGTACTTCTAGTGATGGGCGTTATAAGAGTATTTATGCCCCTAGAAAAGAAGGACAAGTTAAAGCATTAGAACGGGCTTATGATGATGCTGGTTTTTCTCCGGCAACTGTGGGTTTAATGGAAGCACACGGTACAGGGACAATGGCTGGAGATCCGATAGAATTTAGTTCTTTGCAGGATTTCTTTGGGAAATATGACAGCCAAAAACAACATATTGCTTTGGGAAGTGTGAAATCCCAAATTGGACATACAAAAGCCGCTGCCGGTACTGCTAGTTTAATTAAAACTGCCCTAGCATTGCATCATAAAGTATTACCAGCAACCATCAATATTACTGAACCAAATCCTAAATTAGATATTGAAAATTCTTCCTTTTATCTGAATACTCAAACTAGACCTTGGATTAAGGCAGAAGGTGAAACTCCTCGACGTGCGGGGGTGAGTGCCTTTGGTTTTGGTGGTACAAATTACCATGTTGTTTTGGAAGAATACGAACCGGAACAACAAAGTTCCTATCGTTTACATGGTGCTGCGGGTGAGGTGCTGTTGTTTGGTGCTACTCACGCGGAATTAATTAGCAAGTTAGAAGCGACTTTAAATAATTTGCAAGCTAATGATGGGGAAAGATATTATTCTCAATTATTGTTAGATTGTCAATCTTTAGCTATTCCCAAAACTGCACTCAGAATTGGGTTTGTATCCGAGAATTTACAAGAAGCTTGTAAGTTGCTAGAAGTTGGTATTGGTTTATTAAAAAGTAAGCCTGATGCAATTTCTTGGGAACATCCTCAAGGTATTTATTACCGTTCTGCTGGCATGGATTTGGGTGGAAAGGTTGTCGCTTTATTCTCTGGACAAGGTTCTCAATACTTGGAAATGGGACGAGAAGCGGTGATGAATTTCCCTAGCTTGCGACAGTTATATGGGAAGATGGATCATCTGTTCAAGCAAAGCAATTTGCAACCGGTTTCTGAAGTGGTTTTCCCTCGTTCTACTTTTGATGAAGTTGAGAAAAAAGCCCAAGTTGCAACTTTGCAAAGAACCGAATATGCACAACCGGCAATTGGGGTGTTTAGTGCTGGTTTGTATGGAATTTTGCAACAGGCTGGGTTTAAGGCAGATTTCACCGCTGGTCATAGTTTTGGTGAATTAACGGCTTTGTGGGCGGCTGGAGTGTTGAGTGAGGCTGATTATTTGTTCCTAGTGAAAGCTAGAGGACAAGCAATGGCCGCACCCAAAGATCCAGATCATGATGCTGGTAGTATGTTAGCGGTGAAGGAAGATATCAGCAAGATTGAACCGCTGCTGAAGCAGTTTCCAAAAGTAAGTATTGCTAACTTTAATTCTCCTACCCAAATTGTTTTAGCGGGTCCAAAGTTAGAAATTCAGAAAGTTCAAGATGCTTGCGAGAAATTAGGATACAGTGCGGTTTTATTGCCTGTGTCTGCGGCTTTCCATACTCCGTTGATTGCCTTCGCACAAAAGTCCTTTGCGATCGCAACTAAGTCGGTAACTTTCCAAAATCCGCAAATTCCAGTTTTTAGTAATGTCACTGGTAGACATTATCCCCACGACGCAACCGCAATTCAAAAGAACTTAGAAAGCCACTTGGCTAGTTCTGTGTTGTTTAAACAAGAGATTGAAAACATCTATGGGGCTGGTGGTTATTGCTTTGTAGAATTTGGACCCAAACGGGTTTTAAGTAACTTGGTAAAAGATATTTTAGGCGATCGCCCCCATCTTACCATATCTCTCAATCCCAGTGCCTCCAAAAACAGCGATCGCTCCCTCAGAGAAGCAGCCGTCCAATTGCGCGTCATTGGCATGAATTTGGGCAATCTTGACCCCTACAAACTTCCTGCCATACTTCCCCCCATTGCCACCAAAAAGACCCTCAGCGTCAAACTAACAGGCATTAACTACATTTCCGACAAAACCAAAAACGCCTTTACCGAAGCCTTACAGGACGGACACAAAATCAGTAGGGGCGCGGGGCCCGCGCCCAATTCGGCAGAACCCGCACCCAAAGTTGCACAAGTTCAGGAATTCAAGAGTTTAGAAATAGAAACTCCTGTAATTGCCAAAATCCCCACAACCAACGGACATAACGGTAACGGTAACGGACACAAAAAACAACCCCTCATTGAAACCCAGTTCCAGCTACAGCATCAGATGACTACCACTGCAACCATTCAAAAACAATCCAGTCCAGAACTGTTCGCGCCCCAATCCAGCGAGAAGATGCAAACACCAGATAAACTTATAAATTGCCAACAAATTCTCACCAGCTTAGAACAACTTCTGAGCCAGTTCCAGCACAACCAAAGCGAGAATTTAGAAGTTCACAGCACCTATCTCAACCATCAAATAGAATACGCCAAAACCTTCTTCCAACTAATGCAGCAGCAAAACACCTTATTTGCTAATGCTAAATCCTCCGCCCAAGCCGCTCAAATTAAGCAAGTAATCATGGAAAGCTTAGAGCGGAGTATGATTCAGTTTCATTCCCAACAAGGTGAAACCCTCCGTATTCATGAACAATATCTGCGGGAACAGATAGAATATACCAAACACTTTTTCCAACTCATTCAAGAAGAATATTCTCAACTTATTTCTGACACCCAAGAAATAGCACCTGCAAATGTTAGTGTTACTCCAGAAGAAGCACCTGTCCCTCCCACAGCCACCATTACTCCCCCTCAACCATTACCAGTAATTGAGCCAAAAGTTCAAATTGCAGAACCTGTAATTGCAGCACAAGTCATTGAACCTGAACCAATTATTATTCCCCAGTCCCCAGTTGCATTTGTCCCAGAACCCACACCTGTAACCAGCAACTTAAATCTGGATGATCTAGCTAACAACCTCTTAAGCATTACCAGCGAGAAAACTGGTTATCCTATCGAAATGCTAGAACTCGATATGGATATGGAAGCCGACTTAGGAATTGACTCCATTAAACGAGTAGAAATTCTGGGAGGATTGCAGGAATTATATCCCAACTTGCCCAAACCCAACCTGGAAGAACTAGCAGAAAAACGTACCATTGGTCAAGTTGTCGAATATCTGCAAGGACAAAAACAGGTAACAACAGAAATCGCACCTGAACCCGCTATCATTCCTCAAGTGCAAACACAAGTAATAGAGGAAGTAATACCTGAACCAGTGATTATTCCTCAAGTGCAAACCCAAGTGATAGAGGAAGTAATACCTGAACCAGTCTCCAGTAACGAATATGCAGATTTAGGACAAACCCTGTTAAACATCACCAGTGAAAAAACAGGTTATCCAGTCGAAATGCTAGAACTGGACATGGACATGGAAGCCGACTTAGGGATAGATTCCATCAAACGGGTAGAAATACTCGGAGCAATGCAGGAAGCATACCCCGACCTACCCAAACCCAATATAGAAGAATTAGGCGACCTACGGACAATCGGACAAATCGTTAACTACCTCCAATCACTGGTGGGAGGTGAAAAAAAAAAGCCGCACATTGATGTTAACCCGGTAACAACCACCACCGTAGGGGCGCAGGGACTGCGCCCACTCCTCGACCTCACCCCACCACCGATAGTAGACATCAATCTTCCCCGTCGTCCAGTTCAGCTAAGAACCTTACCCAGACCAGATTTTTTAGAAGCGCAGCTACCCGAAGGACACATTGCTTTAATTACTGATGATGGTTCTTTAACTACTAGCAAAGTAGTCCACGCACTGATAGAACAAGGTTGGAAAGTAGTAGTTTTGAGTTTCCCCCAATCCTTAGTTCCCGAACAATTGCCATTACCAGCAAGTGTTACCCGCGTCACATTGGCAAATATGAGTGAACAACATCTGCAATTATTATTGCAAAGTGTGACTACTAAACACGGACCGATTGGGGCATTCATTCACCTACATCCTCAATTTACACCGGAAAAACCTGGACATATTTCCTATCCAGAAGCAGAAAAGGCAATTCTTAAACAAGTGTTTTTAATGGCTAAACATCTGAAAGCAACTTTGAATAATGCCGCATCTTTACCAGGAAGAACCAGCTTTTGTACAGTTGCCCATCTTGACGGTGAATTTGGCTTAGGACATCAAGGTAATTTTAGTGCGATCGCTGCCGGTTTGTTTGGTTTAACAAAAAGTTTGCGCTGGGAATGGCCACAGGTCTTCTTCCGAGCAATTGACCTCAATCCTAGTTTAGATCATCATGAATCTGCCCAATATATTGTCGCTGAATTGCATGATTCTAATCGCTATATTGGCGAAGTTGGTTATGGTAATCAAGGAAGAGTAACCCTAGTTGCTAAAGCTGAATAATTTATATAGTGGGTATTAATTACCCACTATACCAATCCTAAATAAAATGTGTTCGCGAAGCGTGCCGTAGGTATCACATCTCTTATTTTCTTACCTCTGTGTCCTCTGTGCCTCTGTGGTTCGTTAAAAAACTAGTTCATAACTCAAATAGGATTGCTATATTTCAACAATTATTCTCTTCTTTTTAGAAGAATATGGATTAAATGAACCACGAAGGGATGAAGAACACGAAGGAAGAAAAGAAGAAGAGAGGGATGATTTTTTCGATTTAGATTCTGTTTGATATTTTGATTTTTACGTGAGGATTTATGACTGTAACTGTTCAAGTTAGCCCATCTTCTGTCTTTGTTGTCAGTGGTGGGGCAAAGGGAATCACTGCTCAATGTACGATTAAATTAGCTCAACATCAACGTTGTAAATTTATTCTTTTAGGTCGTTCAGAAATTACCACAGAACCTGAATATGTTCATGATTGTGTGGAAGATTCTGCTTTGAAAAAGCGCATTATGGAAAATTTGATTTCTCAAGGTGAGAAACCAACACCCATGATGGTACAAAAGATATTTAATCAAATTAATTCTAGTCGAGAAATTAAGAAGACCTTAGCAGCTATTGAAGCGACAGGAGGAACGGCTGAATATATCAGTGTTGATGTCACCGATACTGTAAAATTGCAAGCTAAATTACAAGAAGTTTCTCAAAAAGTTGGTCAAATTACCGGAATTATTCACGGTGCTGGTAACTTAGCCGATAAGTTAATTGAAAAAAAGACAGAAGATGATTTTGAGAAAGTTTACACAGCCAAAGTTCAGGGTTTAGAAAATCTTCTATCTTGTGTTAATCCCCAGCAATTACAACATTTAGTATTGTTTTCTTCCGTGACTGGATTTTATGGTAATATCGGTCAAAGTGATTATGCGATCGCTAACGAAATTCTCAGTAAATCAGCCCACTTAATGAAACAATATAACCCCAATTGTCATGTAGTGGCAATTAACTGGGGTGGTTGGGATAGTGGCATGGTGACACCACAATTAAAAAAAGCATTTGCAGAAAGAGGAATTAGTATTATTCCCGTAGAAGTTGGGACACAAATGTTAGTTAATGAACTACATCCAGCCTATCAAGATCATCCACAAGTTGTGATTGGTAGTCCCATGAAACTACCACCTGCTCCTTTAGGTTTAGAACTTCGTAGCTATCGTATTCGCAGAAGAATGACATTAGCAGAAAATCCATTTTTGCATGATCATACAATTGCAGGTTCACCAGTTTTACCAGCAACCTGTGCTAAATCATGGATGGTAAATGGCTGTGAAGAAATTTATCCAGGTTACACATATTTCAGTTGCCAAGACTTCAAAGTTTTAAAAGGAATTACCTTTAATTCTACCTTAGCTAAAGAACATATTCTAGAAATCCAAGAAGTTGCCAAAGTTGATGGTGATTTTGTCGAATTTCAGACCAAAATATTGAGTAAAACCCCCGAAGGTAGAACTCATTATCACTTTAGTTCTCTGATAAAACTGGTAAAAAATATGCCAGAAGCACCCATTTATGAAGCAATGGATCTCAGAGAAGATAATATCGTCACTGATACAGCCAAAGACTTCTATCAAAATGGTGATTTATCCCTATTTCATGGTCCCGCATTCCAAAAAATTACCAAAGTTTTAAATATTAGCTCAGAAAAACTCACAGCCGAATGTTGTTGGCAAGAAATCACAGCCAAAGAACAAGGACAATTTCCCGTAAAATGGCACAACCCTTACATAATTGATTTGAGTACCCAAACATTATGGTTATGGTTAAATTACATCCATAAAGAAGTTTGTTTACCAGGACAATTAACATACTGTGAACAATATCTAGCAGTACCATTCAACGTCCCCTTTTATGTTTCCTGTGAAATCATAGCCAAAACCGACACAGGTGCAACAGTCAACTTCATTATCCATGATCGTCAAGGAAAAATCTACTCCAAAATCTTAGGAGCAAAAGCCGTAATTTGGCCAATGAAAATGTTAAATAAAAAGTAAAAACCTAAATTCCGTAGGTTGGGTAGAACGAAGTGAAACCCAACATTTATAAACCTTTGTTAGGTTTCCTTCCGTCAACCCAACCTACAATTTTCTATCTTGCTTCTTCCTGCGTCCATAATCCGTAAACATTGGGGAATCGCGTAAATCCTAAATAACATAGGGAAAAGAGTAAATAATATCTCCTTCCCTCATCCCCCAATGAGGATTTCAAAAGTGGAAAAAATAGCAATCATCGGGTTATCTTGCCTATTTCCCGATGCGAATAATCCTGAAGAATTTTGGCAGAATCTCACCGCTCAAAAAGATTCCACATCATCTATAAGTGTAGCGGATTTGGGAATAGATCCCGCTATATTCTACGATCCAAATAAAGGTAAACCGGAAAAGTTCTACTTTCAAAAGGGTGGATTTATCCGCGACTTTAAATTTGATGCCAATGAGTATAACTTACCTCCGGCATTTCTGGAAAGCTTAGATAATACCTTTAAATGGTCATTATACGCCGCTAAACAAGCTATTGTTCAAAGTGGCTATCTGGGAAATCAAACTGCACTTGCAAAATGTGGCGTAGTTTTAGGAACTTTGGGATTACCAACCAAAGCTTCTAATAGTCTATTTGCTCCTATTTATCAGCAAAATATTGAACCTGCCATTGGTGAACTTTTACAGGAAAAAGACTTTCGTTTAGGAGGTTCATCAACCTCCACAAAAGTCTCTCCATACAATGCTATGGTTTCCGGTTTACCCGCTGCCATAGTTTCCAAGGCCTTTTCTTTATCTGCAACTCATTTCTGTATAGATGCTGCTTGTTCGTCATCATTTTACGCCATTAAATTAGCATCCCATTATCTACAATCTGGCAAAGCAGATTTGATGTTAGCTGGTGCAATTAGTTGTGCAGATCCATTATTTGTGAGAATGTTATTTTCTGGTATTCAAGGATATCCAGATAATGGCATTAGTCGTCCACTAGATAAGTCATCACGCGGGTTAATTACCTCCGAAGGCACAGGAATGGTAATGCTCAAAAGACATAGTGATGCTGTTAGAGATGGTGACGAGATTCTGGCAACAATTTGTGGTAATGGACTATCTAATGATGGTAAAGGTAAACACCTTCTTAGTCCTAATCCTCAAGGGCAAACTCTGGCATATCAAAGAGCTTATTCAGAAGCTAAACTTAACCCCGAAACTATTGATTATTTAGAGTGCCATGCCACCGGTACTCTATTGGGAGATACCACAGAATGTAACTCAATTGAAGGCTTTTTTAGTCCATATAAAGCAGCACCATTAGTAGGTTCAACAAAAACAAATGTTGGTCATTTACTAGTTGCTGCGGGCATGGTAGGCATAACCAAGACAATTTTAAGTATGTCTCATGGGGTTATTCCTCCAACTATTCATGTGACTCAACCCATAGGTTCTGAAAATAATGTTATCTCTCCACAAAACATTGTCAGAACTCCGACTAAATGGCCAAGTCAAGGAATTAAAAGAGTAGCTTTAAGTGCGTTTGGTTTTGGTGGAACAAACTCTCATATTATTCTAGAACAGGGAAAGTAAGCAAATGAATATTCAGCAACATAAGACCGCAAAAATGGCAATTGTGGGCATGGATGCCTTTTTTGGAGAATGTCAAGAATTAGATGCCTTTGAGAACAGTATTTACGATAGAAAACAGCATTTTGTCACCTTACCAGAATCAAGATGGCATGGTATTAATGAACAAGAAACTTTACTGCGAGAGTATGGGTTAGAAGCTGGGAAAGTCCCCCAAGGAGCGTATATTGATAATTTTGAAGTTGATACTTTAGCTTACAAAATTCCTCCTAATGAAGTTGAAAAAATCAACTCTCAACAACTTTTATTATTAAGAGTTGCTGACCGCGCCCTCAAAGATGCGGGACTTTCACCTAATAGCAACGTAGCGGTAATTATTGCCGCAGATACAGAATTATCTGTACACCAACTCCAGCAAAGATGGAATTTACCTTGGCAAATTAAAGATGGTTTAAATGGTGCAGAAATTGTTTTATCACCAGAAAAGATCCATCAATTAGAAGGCATAGTTCAAGATAGTATTCACAATCAAGTTGAACTTAGTGAATATCTCAGTCACGTTACCAATATTATGGCTAGTCGGATTTCCTCTTTATGGAATTTTTCTGGTCCATCTTTTACCATTAGTGCCGTCGAAACAGCCGCTTTTAAAGCCCTAGAACTAGCGCAAATGCTGCTAGATACTAATGAAGTAGATGCTGTAGTTGTGGGTGCTGTTGACTTAGCAGGAGGTGTAGAAAATGTCTTATTGCGAAGTCAATTTGGCAAAATTAATACAGGAGTCAATACCTTAAGTTTTGACGAAAAAGCCAATGGTTGGAATGTGGGAGAAGGTGCAGGTGCAGTTGTTCTTAAACGTCATGATACAGCGTTAGCAAATAATCAACGTATCTATGCAGTAATTGATGGTATTAGCATTGGTCAATCTTCCTCAATGGCTGTAGATAGCCATACCATTACCCAAGTATGTCAACAAGCTTTTCAACAAGCCGGCATTGAACCCACAAAAGTTAATTACTTAGAAGTCTGCGCTAGTGGTATTCCCGCAGAAGACGAAGCCGAAATTAACGGTATCCTCCAAGCTTATCCCTCAGTAGGAGATGGTTTACACTGCGCTATAGGTAGCGTTAAAGCTAATATTGGTCATACCTTCGTTGCATCTGGAATTGCCAGTTTAATTAAAACTGCACTGAGTATTTATCACAGATATATTCCCGGAACTCCTAATTGGTCTGGTGTGAAAACACCGCAAGTATGGGAAGGTAGTCCTTTCTATGTTGCCACAGAATCGAGACCTTGGTTTTTGCAAAAAGAGGTCAAATCTCGAATTTCCGCGATTAATAGTATTGGTTGTGACGGTTCTTTTGCCCATATCATCTTATCAGAAGAAACCGCACAACCAGAACGTACCAGCACATATTTAGAATCAAGACCTTTGCATTTATTACCCATTGCCGCAGATGATCAATCTAGCTTATTAGCAGCATTGGATCATTTGCAAGCAACAATTGAAAATGCTGATTCTCTCAAAAATATTGCAAGTCAAACCTTTGTTAAATTTCAACAAAATTCTGACAGCAAATATACACTTTCCCTAACTGGACGCAACCAAAAAGAATTAATTAAAGAAATTAATTCTGCGAAAAAAGGTGTAACTAATGCCTTTGCAAATGGTAAAGATTGGCAAACTCCCATAGGTAGTTATTTTACACCCAAACCCCTGGGTAAAGATGGAGAAATTGCCTTTGTTTATCCCGCTGCTGTTAATACTTACCTGGGTATTGGTCGGAGTCTTTTCCGTTTATTTCCTAAAGTCTTAGATGATGTGATTATCAAAAGTCTTGACGAACGGGCTGCGGATGTTGAAAAATTGGTATTTCCGAGAAGTTTGAGTAAATTGTCAACTCGACAATTAGAAATTCTAGAAAAGAAATTGTTAGATGACTCTCTGGCAATGTTTGAAGCAGAAGTGCTTTTTACCAGATTAATCTCCACAATTATTACTGAGGATTTCCAAATTAAACCTAAATATATTTTCGGATATAGCTTAGGTGAAACTAGCATGATGGTTGCTCAAGGAGTATGGAGTAATTTTTATGAAGTCAGTCACACATTTAATTCATCAGCTTTATTTGGAGACAGATTATCTGGTCCTAAAAATGCTGTCCGTGAGTATTGGGGACTACCAAAAACTGACATAGTTCCAGAAAATAAGTTATGGGCTAACTACGTTCTCATGGCTAGTCCAGCCCAAGTTAGAGAATGTTTAAAAAATGAAACTCACGTTTATTTGACACAGATTAATACAGCAGAAGAAGTATTAATTGCCGGAGAACCAGCCGCGTGTGAACGAGTAATTAAAACCCTGGGTTGTAATTCCTTTCCTGCTCCTTTTGATCATGTAATTCATTGTCAAGCAATGCAATCAGAATCTCAAGAATTGGAAAAATTATACACTATACCAGCGCAAAAAATACCCGGAATTAAGTTTTATTCTGCGGCTGAATATCAGTCAATTGAACTTGATAGCCAAGAAATTGCTCACAATATTGCTACAGGGTTATGTCAACAACTCGACTTTCCCCGCTTAGTTAATCGCGTTTATGGTGACGGGGCAAAAATATTTATTGAAGCTGGTGCTGGTGGTATTTGTTCACGCTGGATAGATAAAAATTTAGCTAATCAAGAACATCTTACCGTATCCCTAAACCGACGCGGTACAGATGACCATAGTTCCCTAATTAAAGCATTAGCAAAACTATTAAGTCATCAAGTCAAGTTGAATCTAGCTCCTTTATATAACCTATCCTCAGAAAATACCCAACAAAAAAAAGCTGCACTGAGGAAAGTTACATTAGGTGGTAGTTCCATGACTGCTGCAATTTTAAATGCAGAAAATCGCCAAATTTTTGCTAATAACCAAAAGCAAACAATTTCTACTCAGCCAGAGTATAAAATCATTAATTCTCTACAGACATCCGAGAAAATAGCACCCACAGAGATTTACCCTAAACCCCAACCAAAGCTACAAAAAAATACCATAAAAACGATCATGGAGAACGGTTTGGAATTGTCAAAGAAACTAAAATTCTTTGAGTCAACAAAAATCATTAAGCAAAACATAAATCAAGAATCTGGTGAAAAAATTAGCATGAATGATTTAAAAAAAGCTCAGTATCAAAACTTGAGTAACAATACTGCCAAATTAACTAAAACTCACACAAACTTCTTAGCAGCTAGACAGGATTTTAGTCAGCAAATGAGCGAAATTATTCAATTGCAACTAGCTTGCGCTCAAAACTTACTCAAGGAAGAGAAATAATTCACTTAGTGTTAAGTGTAAAACTCTTTTTTAACTAACCACAGAGGCACAGAGGACACAGAGGGAAGAAAAATGCTTAACTGAGACGTAAAAAGATTAATGCTCTTTCTCTGTACCTCTGCGTGAGCTAGATTCTTCATTTCACATCCTTTGCTTATAAATTGAGGAATAATTACCGTGACAACAATCGAGACGGTACTAAGTAAACATGATAATGGACTGGGTTTTTTCACCTGTAATCACCAAAACCAAATTTGGAAGGGTTCATTAGATTGTGTTAGCTTTGAAAAAAGTGCTATCAAAGATAAACTATTAACATCAGATAAACCTTGTTATATTATTAAAATAGCTGGGAAAATCGGTGCTACTAATGATGGTTATTTATCATCTGCTGATAATGCTTTATCTGGACAAGCAGAACTTTTAATATCACTCCCTCCCCTACGTTTACAACAACTTGGCGACCCTAGTTTTCTCGCCGCTTATGGTGTAAAATATGCCTATATGACAGGAGCAATGGCTGGGGGTATTGCTTCTGAAGAAATGGTAATTGCACTCGGAAAAGAGAAAATTTTAAGTTCTTTTGGTGCAGGTGGTTTACTTCCAGAACGCTTAGAAACTGCGATTAATACTATTCAAGAAGCGTTACCTAGTGGTCCTTATGCTTTCAATTTAATTCACAGTCCTAACGAACCAGCTATTGAACGCCGCGCTGTAGATTTATATCTGAAATATGGTGTCAGAACTGTAGAAGCATCAGCATTTTTAGACTTAACTCCTAATATCGTTTATTATCGAGTTGCTGGGTTAAGATTAAATGCAGCTAATCAAATTGATATCCGAAATAAGGTAATAGCTAAAGTTTCTCGTCGAGAAGTTGCCACTAAATTTTTACAACCAGCACCGGAACGAATTCTCAAAGAGTTACTTCAGCAAGGACTAATTACCGAATTGCAAGCTAATTTGGCTAGACAAGTGCCAATGGCTGATGATATTACCGTTGAGGCTGATTCTGGTGGGCATACAGATAATCGTCCTTTAGTATGTTTATTACCATCAATTGTTGCCCTCAGAGATGAAATTCAAGGGCAATATAATTACTCAGTTCCTATTAGAATTGGCGTGGCTGGAGGCATTGGTACACCAGAAGCAGCATTAGCTGGTTTTATGATGGGTGCTGCTTATATAATGACTGGTTCAATTAATCAATCTTGTGTGGAATCTGGCGCTTGTGAACATACTAAAAAGTTGTTAGCACAAGCAGAAATGGCAGATATGACAATGGCTCCCGCAGCCGATATGTTTGAAATGGGAGTCAAATTACAAGTTCTCAAACGGGGGACAATGTTTCCCATGCGAGCGCAAAAACTATATGAATTGTATCGCACTTACGACTCTATTGAACAGATTCCCTCAGCAGAAAAAGAGAAGCTAGAAAAACAAATTTTCCGTAAAAGTCTTGCGGAAGTTTGGGAAGGTGCAGCGGCTTATTTATCCCAAAAAAATCCTGAAAAATTGGGTAAAGCTGTTAATAATCCTAAATTGAAAATGGCTGTCATCTTTCGTTGGTATTTAGGATTATCTTCTCGGTGGTCTAGCACTGGTGAAAAAGGTCGGGAAGTTGATTATCAAATATGGTGTGGTCCAGCTATGGGTGGTTTCAATGACTGGGTGCGTGGTTCATATTTGTCAGAATATAATCAGCGTCATGTTGTTGATGTTGCTGACCAAATTATGAGGGGGACAGCATTTTTATATCGTAGTCACAGTTTAAAAATGCAGGGTTTACAAATGCCTACTTATTACAGTCAATATCAACCAATTCCTTCTACATTGGAGAAGTAAAAATGAGTTTAAAACAGTCTTGTACTTCTGAAAGTATTCAATCATTTCTAGTTTCCCATCTCGCGGAAGTTGTCGGAGTTGAAACCGCAGAAATTGATGTTGATGAAAACTTAGAAAATTATGGTTTGGATTCTGCTCAAGCCATGATGATCATTAGTAAATTAGAGGAATTACTAGGTTTTAAACCTTCTCCTATTTTACTTTGGCATTATCCTAATATTGCGGCACTTTCCCAACGATTGTCAGAAGAATCTAGTAATGGTTCTCAGCTACAAGATGCAGGTTCTGGAACAAATTCCCCTGTTAGTTTTGCTCCTCCTCTTCTAGATTTGGCTGCGGAAGCTGTTCTAGACCCCACTATTCAACCCATAGGCACTGCTGTTTCTGTTACTAACCCTAAAAATATCTTTTTAACCGGGGGAACAGGTTATTTAGGTGCTTTCATTATCAAGGAATTACTAGAAGTATCGGACGCAACTCTTTATTGCTTAGTCCGTGCTAGTAATTTGGAAGAAGGTAAAAGCAAATTAGAAAATAATTTGCAACAATATGGCATTTGGCAAGATCATTATAGTGGCAGAATTATTCCCATTATTGGGGATTTAGCACAGCCACATTTAGGAATTAATGCAGAACAATTTCAAAATCTAGCTGCTAATATTGATACTATTTATCATAGTGCAGCTTTACTGAATTATGTTTATCCTTACTCAGCATTAAAAACAGCGAATGTTTTGGGTACACAGGAAGTTTTGCGTTTGGCTTGTCAAACTAAAGTTAAGCCATTGCATTATGTTTCTAGTGTGGCTGTTTTTGAATCCAGTGCTTATGCTGGTAAGTTAGTTAAAGAAGATGATGATTTTCATGATTGGGAAGGTATTTTCCTCGGTTATTCCCAAACTAAATGGGTGGCAGAAAAATTAGTAAAAATTGCTGGTAGTCGAGGATTACCTATTACTATTCATAGACCTCCTTTAATTTCTGGAGATAGCCAAACCGGGATTTGTAATACCCATGATTTCATCAATTTGATGATTAAAGGTTGTCTGCAAATGGGTTCTTTCCCTGATGTAGATTATATGTTGGATATGTCTCCTGTTGATTATGTGAGCAAATCTGTTGTTTATCTTTCTCGACAAGAAACATCTGTAGGTAAGGCTTTCCATTTACAACATCCTCAACCTGCTTCTTTAAAATCTTTAGTTGATTGGGTGCGTTCTTTTGGATTTTCACTGAAGATGATTCCTTATGAAGAGTGGCAAGCAGAGTTAATTAATAATGTCACATCTCAAGACAATCCTTTATATACTTTACGTCCATTTTTACTAGAACGTTGGTCTGATGAACAAATCACCATTCCTGATTTGTATTTACAAGCAAGAAGACCAATTATCAGTTGCGAAGAAACTCTAGCAGCATTAAAAGGTAGTTCCATTGTTTGTCCGACCATTGATTCTCAATTGTTGATGACTTACACATCTTACTTAGTACAAACTGGTTTCCTAAGTCTTGCTTAATATCAATTTTAGGTGAAGCTGCACATAATTATTAAATCCAGAGTTTATCTGCCTTCATCTGCGGTCAATTATTCTGGAAATATTAATTATATGCAGCTTTATTTGAATTTGTTATAATATAGGGATATTGGCAGAATTTGTTAGTGCCAATTTCAGCTAACTCAACTTTCTTAAAATGAATATAAAGTGTCAGGGAACAGTTTTGATTACGGGTGCAGCTAATGGTATCGGTTATCAATTAGCTCGTATTTTTGCTCATAATAATTATAATCTAGTCTTGGTAGATAGACTAGAAGAAAAAATCACAAAAATAGCTGTTGATTTTGCAGAAGAATTTGGAATTTCTGTTAAACCTATTATTAAAGATTTATCTATATCTATATCTCCTGAAGAAATTTTCACAGAATTACAAGAATCTGGTATCAAAGTTGATATTCTGGTAAATAATGCCGGGTTTGGTACTTATGGGTTATTTAATGAAACTAATCTCAAGACTGAATTGGAAATGTTGCAGGTAAATTTAGTTTGTCTGACCCATTTAACTAAGTTGTTTCTCAAAGAAATGGTTAAACAAGGTCATGGCAAGATATTAAATGTTGCTTCTGCGGCTGCATTTCAACCAGGTCCGTTAATGGCAGTGTATTTTGCCACTAAGGCTTATATTTTATCATTCTCAGAAGCGATCGCTAATGAATTAGAAGGTACAGGTGTCACCGTCACAGTTCTTTGTCCAGGTTCAACTGCATCTGCTTTTCATGAAAGAACCGGCATGGCAGATTCTAAAATGCTGAAGGGGAAAAATATGATGGATGCGGAAACTGTGGCTCAGATGGGCTATGATGCGTTAATGAGAGGAAAGACAATTGTTATTCCTGGGTTTATGAATAAAATGATGTCAAAATGTGTGCGGTTTATTCCTAGGAAAATGGTGACGAAAATTGTGAGAAGTATGCAGGAAGACAAGTAATAAAAAGTAAAATCTCCCAAGACCTCTTCCCTGTCCCCTTGTCATAAAAACGAATTTTAACGCCACATAAAGTTCTTGGCGATTTATTAATGTTTCATCTGGATTTGGAAATTAGGCAATTATTTTTGCGATTCAGATTCATAAGTACTTAGACAGAATTAATTACATATTAGTTATTTACCAATTCTTTACCAGTCAAGGATTTCAGCCCTGATGTTTGTGTAATTAATTTTTTCCAGGTACTTATTTTGACGGATGAGGGTTAACCTCACCATCAGATTCTTGAGCAGATTTAGCGACATATATACCAACTAAAACTACAATAAAAGCTAACCCATTTAGGAGACTTAAATCTTCACCAAAGAAGATCCATGCAAGAATTGTAGCAATGATCGGCTCAAGCAGAAGGAACAAAGAAATAAATCCTGAAGAGAAGTGTTTGAGGCTATAGAAGAGAATCCCCGAACCAATCACTTGGCAGAAAATAGCTAGAAAGATGACTGGTAACCATCCCTGCCAGGAAGATGGGAAAATTTTATCTTCAGTTAATATCACTACTGGAAATGTCAAAAATATTCGGAAAAAACAAGACCATAATAATATGCTTATTGTCGAAAACTTGACTCTTAATTTTTCTACCACTAAATTGTTAGCTCCAAAAAATATAGCAGACAGTAAAGCTAAACTATCACCATTCAGATGATCTGTAGAAATTTGTAAATCTTGAATGCTAATAGTTATAGCTCCTCCTATAGCTAAAACCATACCGATGAGAAATTTACTGTTAAAGGAATAATTTAATAGCAGCCATCCCCCTAATATGGTGAAAATTGGGGTCATATTATGTAATAAATTCGCGTTAGCAACGCTTGTTGTAGTTATAGACCAAGCCCAGGAAAGCTGGGAAAGTGAAATTAAGATAGCCGTTAACACCAATAGTGATATATCGAATATTGTATAACTTTCTTTTACACTGGAAGTATCTTGGAATAGTTGAGAAGCTAAATATTTACCACCTTTCCACAGTCCTAGAATAAAAGTGGCTATCCAGAAGCGATTGAAAATCGTAGCATTAGGACCAATATATTGTTCGCTAAATTTGATTAAGATTGCTGCTAGTGATAAAGTAAATACTGCTACGAACAATAAAATCATCTGTATTTTATCGGATCTAAAATCTGTCTGTTGCTCTGGCAATTCCACGGTATTAGTCATAATGATTTTGTTGCAAAGACTTTTGGAGGTAATGTTGTACAAAATAAACAGGGCGGGTAAGGAGTCCCACCCCACAATAATTAAACTTGTTTTAAGTTATACAGTTTAAATTCCGAACAGCTTACTATTTGAGAGTTGAAAGATAAGACAACATCCGCCCATACTGTGCTGTTCCCGCTGCTATTGCTAAATGTGATCCCAGAAGAATTTGGTCAACTTCTGCTTGATTTAACCTCGGCTCTTGATTAGCTATACCGGCAAGTAACTCTCTTGTGTGATATTGATCAATGGCTAGGTGAGCAGTAAAATAAATACTCAAATCTTCCTGATCAATACCAACTCTTTTTAAACCCGCAATAATTCTTTCAAAATGTGGATGCACCCAACTTTCAAATATCAAGAAAGCTCCATATGCCATATATTTGTATCCTGGACGTGTCAACAGCATATTAAATGAGTTTGATGTTATCTTAGCGTACCAGGGACTCGTTAGTTTTCGATAATCAGATAGTTGATTCCAACCATTTAATTCTTCCAACAACATTCTTAACCAATATGTGTGGAAATCATTAAGCTTGCCACGACCGCACTCATCCCAAAGATTTGATGCAACTACCTTTTTTAGTAGCCCTTGTAAACCCTTTACCAGTAAAGCTACCTCATCATCAACCACCTCATTGCGGATGACTTCATTTTGTAAAAAAGTTATAACAGACGTTTTTGAGGCCTTTGTCGCAATATAATCAAATAGTTCGTGGTAAACGCCGGAATTATCAAGTATTTTTTTGTTAAGATAATCAACCGCTTCACCCTGATTTAGCTGTTGGGGAATTACTGGTATATCTAACCAATAATTCATTAATTCTCTTTCTAAAACAATCTTTAATTGCTGTAATTTTATTTCTAATTCTTCATTGGTCGTGATATAGCAAGGGCTATCTTCATAACCGAGTACATACGCATAAATTAATCCTAAACTTTCGTGAATAAATTTACCATGTTCTTCAGAATTATCCCTGCTTTTAGCTAATATTTCATATTGCTGAGTTACATCTAAATAAAGAAAGTCTTTGATTAAACCGCTGAAACCCTGAAATTTGTTGACAGGAGGCCAACTCCGATCTTGTAAATTTGAGGACTTTTCCTGTAACTGATTAATACTTAGCACCTGACAACTCCTTTAAAATTCAAGTAGTATACAACTGATTTAGATTTACATAACACAATGCCAACACTTGTATCCCGTTGCATTGATATTAAATATTATCTCCCTGTCCAATTTGTGATTTGCCCTTAATCAAGATTCAACCAAAAGCCAACCCCCGTAGCCAGGGCTTTCTCGTAGATGCTTTGGGAACAAGCCATATCTTCAATTGCCATTCCCATGGGATTAAGAACGATGATTTCTTCATTTGACTCCCGACCTGATCGGTTTCCAAGGATTATTTCACCTAGTTCCGCGTGTAGATGCTCGCGGGAAAAGCTCCCTTCAATTACTAACTGATTAATTATTTTCTTCTCACGATTGGATTGTTCCCAGTCGTCCACTACTACCTTATCAGCTTTCAAGAAGACCTCTTTGTGTAGGTCCATAATGGAAATATTGCTCACAAAAGTTCCTTTTTGCAGCCATTCGTAGGGTATATAGGGTTTGTCCGTAACCGTACAGGTTATAACCACCTCGCCCTGGCGCACTGCTTCCTCTGCCGTTGCTGCAATATGGTATTCCACTCCTGGGAAGTGTTGGTTTAGCTCAAGAACTAAATTCTTAGCAGCGAGGGAGTTGAGGTCGAATAGATAAATGGTAGTAATTAAAGGGAATTGCTCAAGAATTGTCAATAGTTGCATCTTGGCAATGGGTCCACAGCCAATGCAGGTTACACGAGAAAAACCTGTTCGCGCTAGGTACTTAGCCGCTACCGAAGTAACAGCCGCGGTTCGCATACCGCTGATTAGACTGCCCTCAAGAATAGCAATTGGGTAATGAGTTTGGGTGTCATTCAGAATGATGATTGCACTAGCTCGGTCTATACCGTGTACAGAAGGATTATCATGCTTACTTCCAACCCACTTTAAACCAGCGACTGGGTTATCACCACCCAAATAGGCCGGCATGGCTATTATCCGGTCAGCAATATGATTTTCATCACCGCGCCAGCGCAAATATGGCTTGAGGGGTTGGACAATTTTGCCCTCAGCGTGAAGAACAAGAGCATGGCTGACTGCATCTATGTACAACTGAGAAGAATTTCCGCACAGTTGAATAATGTCTGATTTGCTCAGATAAAGAATCTTTGGCGGTTGTGTAAGTCGGGAGGTCATATTTTTTTTGATGGGGATAAGTGCTAGATTCGTTTGTAAACTAGACCATCTGGGTGATCATACCAGGTAGTTTAGCCGTTGTTAGTGGCGTGGGCAATTGCATTAACCAGTTATCGTTATAGACTGAATTTAAGTACCGTTCTCCTCGATCAGGTAAAATAGTGAGGACACGGTAAGAAGAAGGCAAAGTCGGGATGAGTTTCTGAATAGCGGCAATCACTGACCCTGAAGAACCACCAGCAAAAATACCTTCATGTTCAAGAAGAGCGCGACACCCCAAAGCGGACTCTCTATCGTTAACGTAAATAACTTCATCTACTTCAAGCTGACTGCTAAGTTCAGGTACCCGACTTGCACCAATGCCAGGTATCTCCCTCGCGCCTGGTTGTGCCCCAAAAATAACCGAACCCACAGCATCCACGGCAAAAACTCGCAAGTTAGGAAACTCCTGACGGAGACGTTTCGACACTCCCAATAGTGTTCCTGTGGTACTGGTAGCAATGATTAGACAATCAATGGGGTGGTCTAGACTGGAAACAATTTCAGCACCAGTCCCATAGTAATGTGCCTTCCAGTTAAGTTCGTTAGCATACTGGTTAATCCAATAACTTTGGGGAATGGTCTTTAATAATTCCTGCACCCGTTTAATTCTAGACTGTAGATAGCCGCCTTGATTGTCAGGTGTGTCAACCATCTCAATATTAGCCCCCAAAAGCTTCAACATCTGTAAGTTCACTGTTGATATTTTAGGATCTACTACACACGTGAATTTAAGCTCGTGGACTCGTGCCAGCATGGCCAAGGCAATACCTAAGTTCCCAGACGTACTTTCAATTAGGTGGGTTTTTCTAGAAATGCTTCCATCCTGCAACCCTTGTTCAATAATAAAGCGAGCCGGACGGTCTTTAATACTACCTCCAGGATTTAAAAATTCCAGTTTTGCTATAACTTTAATGTTTTTATAGGGGAATAATCTAGACAAAAATACTAAGGGTGTTTGACCTATAGAGCTTGCTACTGATTCATGAATCATCTTAAACTACACCATAGATTGCGTTTTTCACTGACTAATGTAACACGGTGTAAATAACATGACCATATAAAAGCCAAGAAAATTTGATTGATTACGAGGCTCAAAAATGGTAGGTATATTTATACAGCAAAACACATGATTAATAATATCACGGGGAGAACTTTGTATTAAAGAAATTGATTTAAGAATCTTGTCATGAGGAAAATTTTTAGGAACTATGCACTATACAAATTAACCATGATTATTAAATCTTATACTATAATATCAAAAAATATTGGCAGGCGATAGCGTAACCTACGGGAAGCAAGCTACGCGGAGCGTCCCGCAGGGAACTAGTGCTGTTGCAAGCAGTTCGCTAAAACCAAATCTCCAAACAACCAATTTTCGTTGTGTGATAGTTTAGGGTGCGGAAGGTAGGATACAATAGACATCTCCAAAAAAAATGTAGATCCGAGAATCCCTACCCGCTTCTACGATAGGCGTATTTCATTTCTGGAGATGTCTAATTAAGAATGGAAAACTCAGGTAATGAGATTCTGACGAATCAAAGAATCATAAAGAGAAGAAAGCTTTTTGAGCACTTCTTCAGGATCTCTATTTGCCACCGCGATCATACCCCAACAACCAGGAATTGAGGCAATCGTGGTGGCATAAGTTTCTGTATCAGTAACAACATTAGTGATTTGTCGAATAACGGGGAGTGTGCCCTGAAGGGTTGGACGTATCACCCTGGTAACTGCATAAAAGTGATCATCTGTCCAGAATGAATGGTGATCCTTAACCTTTTCTCTAAAGATTCTGAGACATTCGGCACCATTGAAAGAAACATTCGGGTCTTGTGCGGCTACCAGCACCTCGTCCTCAAATACTCCCCCGATTCTACCAATAGCGAAATCAAAGCCGGCAATCATTAAGCCAAGGTTTTTACTTTGAAAGGCACATAGAAAATCGTTCATTGTTTCAGCAATAATCTGATAATGTGCTTTGGAGACTCCGAATAAATCCCCAACTGCTTCGTTAATATAAATATTACCTTTCCAGGAAGTTCCCTGTGTCATTTGCAGGGTTAAACCTTCTGCAACCTCTCCCCAACGGATATGTGCAGAGGGTGTAGTTTTCAGCATTTGTCCACCTACGTTAACTTGCAGATATTCAATATGTGCTTCGAGGAGATAGTCATCTCCATGCTGATAAGCATCCTTGGCAAGATCCTCGATTTTCAATTCATCTCTGAGATCAAGACCCGCAAAAATACGTGCGCCATCAGCTGCTTCGGAAGCTTTTAGACAAGCGCGTTCAAGTCCATATCTTGTCTTGAGCAACCTTGTGGCCTGAATTGTTTGCTGAACAAAAGAGTCTATATCTTCTCCCGAACGTTCAATTGTATAGCCCGGTAGTACGGGAATCGTCAGGTTTAGTTTTTTATATAAAAGTGAAGAACGTGATTCAACCTCTAATATATGTCGAGGGGAGTGGTTTAGTAAAATTGTTTCCAGTGCCAGTGCGTCTCGAACTGTTGGATAGAGTATACTTTTGCGATTCCAAGATTGAGCTACATCAGGAGTATTGGTGTCTATAGATAGGTTTTCTAAATTTGCCAAGCGCTTTAGCCAGATAAGAAATATTTGCATCTCTTTCTCCAGGTTATACACGCGAACAATCGTATATTCGTTACTTCTCAAGAACTCAAGGATCTGATTGATTTCTAAACTGGGTGAGATTAGATGTTCTTCAGCAAGTAGTAGCAGCGCATGGGAAAGGTAGTAGTAATCAATACCCGGAATTTCAATGGCATTAATCTTCTCCAATTCAACTGCGGTTTTCCACGGGTTAGTACGACCAATCGCTAGATCCTGTTGTCGCGCAAAATAAGCGGAACGAGCTTCAGCATAAGTTGTGTGGTCTAAAGGAGTCGGACCATTCATCAGATCGAGGAGATCTTGTTCAAAGGATTTGACATCGGGGGTTTGTGAGTGCATGATTAGGGCCGGCCAATTCTTTCCGAGGGGAGTAGGCTGTAATTCCTGAGATGCTACTTTTTGCAATTCTGTGATGTCTATCCCCAAAAGCTTTAGACACAGTGCTGCAATTTCTTCAGTGGTCAAAGTCAGAGGTCCAGTATAAAAACCTTTCCACCTAACTCTTCGTTCATCATCAAATACTAAATCCCACTGGTATTCTAGTGATGTCGTGGGTTCTAACTGCTCTAGGAAAACTTTTTCGCATTGGAACATCGAATATTCTCCTTTCTTCTCTTCGTTTTTGTGAGATCCCATGACGATACTTTTTTACTAACTAATATTAATCAACAAACACATACAGCGTTTTCCTCTGAAGATGAGGTACAAAGTTGAATTATGAAACTCTTGTGATGCGGGCATCTTGCCAGCTAGATATGTACCTCATAACACCGGGAAGTGCTGTAAGTTAAGATTTCTCCCAAAAGGTGTTTTGCTACTATATAAAACCTAGACAAAACTAGACTTTACTTTTTACTTCAACAGGAGGATGGGATCGGTTATTTCTCAGTAGATTTACACGCTGTAGCCAAACGCGATAGATTAACTCTCATTGCCAAGGCTACAGATTAACTCTCGCTGAGTGTATCACAAGTGAGGAATAGTTAGCAAATTACTAATTAGACTCATCGCCTCACATTATAATAATGACAGAATTTAATTTTATCTGGCTCTTGCGTCTCTTTTATGGTGATTGAGGATTGATGATAACAAAACCCTTACGGGACAAGGGTTATAAACAATTATTTCCATATTTTCAATGAAATGCCTACACAATAAGGCTTTCAATGATTTTGAACCAGGTTTTCCATAAAAATAACCGAAGAACCTTTTATCTTTTTTTACTGATGTTTTTTCTGTCAGACGTTCCGCAATTGCAACTATAGCTATCAATACCCCAAATCAGCAACGCCATTTATCTATATCTACATCTCCTGAAGAAATTTTCTCGGAATTATAAGAAGCTGGTATTAAAGTTAATATCCTGGTAAGTAATGCCGGATTTGGTAACTATGGATTATTTAATGAAACTAACTTAAATAATGAACTAGAAATGCTGCAAGTAAATCTAGTTTGTTTAACCCAGTTAACAAAATTATTTCTCAAAGACATGGTTAAACAAGGTTATGGGAAAATATTAAATGTTTCTTCTGCCGCTGCTTTTCAACCAGGTCCATTAATGGCAGTTTATTTTGCCACCAAAGCCTATATTTTATCATTCTCAGAAGCGATCGCTAATGAATTAGAAGGTACAGGTGTCACCGTCACAGTTCTTTGTCCAGGTTCAACTGCATCTGCTTTTCATGAAAGAACCGGCATGGCAGATTCTAAAATGCTGAAGGGGAAAAATATGATGGATGCGGAAACTGTGGCTCAGATGGGCTATGATGCGTTAATGAGAGGAAAGACAATTGTTATTCCTGGGTTTATGAATAAAATGATGTCAAAATGTGTGAGGTTTATTCCTAGAAAACTTGTCACAAAGATTGTCAGAAGTATGCAGGAAGAGAAGTAGGGGTTTAGGACTGCTGAACCGTCACAAAATTAGATCATGATAGAATCTTATTAATATCACAATTATTAACTCTGTGTTGATATTATGCAAACACAAACACGATACTACACACCAGAAGAATACTTAGAACTCGAAGAACAAGCAGAGTATAAAAGCGAATATCGAGATGGAGAAATTATAGCTATGACTGGAGGAACAACAAATCATAATAAAATAGCTCTTAATTTCGCAGCTTCCTTAAAATACGGATTAAGAAAGAAAAACTATGACGTTTATATTGGTGATGTCCGCTTGTGGATACCGCGTTATCGTCAACATACATACCCTGATGTGATGATAATTCAAGGAGAACCTATTTATGCTACTGAAAATACTACCACTGTGATGAATCCTTTATTAATTGCTGAAGTTTCATCTAAATCAACTAGTAATTATGACCAAAGTGATAAATTCATGTATTATCGTTCTATACCTGAATTTAAAGAATATATTTTAATCAATCAATATCAATATCATGTCATGCAATATGTGAAAACAAATGATGGTAAATGGATATTCACAGAGTTAGAATCGGAATCAGATATTTTAACATTACAAACTATAGATTTTCAGATTGCTTTAAGTGAAATATATGAACAGGTAAATTTTACCCAAAGCAATGAAAATCAAGAATAATCATAATGTATCTTTGATATCCTGTATTTGCTGTTATACTGATTTGCCGTGAGACTAAAATTCATACCCTTAATCAGCAATGCCGAATTTTGGGCTTTGGTGGGTGAAGGTATGATTTTTCAGGCTTCGCCCCGCTTCGCTAACACGCAGAGGCGCAGAGTCGCAGAGAGTAAGAGTTTGAGAAATAGAATGTTTGATTTTTATACCTCAGTTCAGCAATGTCCATATTTAATGATTAGTTGTTCTTCTAGTTATCATTGACTAATATTTACTCATAAGATATAAAAAACACGGGTTTCATGTCGAAATATTAAGGAATATTGTATTTATATCAAAACCTGGAGCTACAAAGGAAATTCAGCCAAAAGTCCGTGATAGGATACTTTGGGAAAATATTCATAATTAGGAGAAAACCTTTGACACTACGGGTTGCTGTTGTGGGTTCGGGACCTGCGGGTTCATGCGCTGCCGAAACCCTAGCTAAAGCTGGGATTGAAACCTATTTGTTTGAGCGCAAGTTAGATAACGCCAAACCTTGTGGGGGCGCTATTCCCCTGTGCATGGTGAGTGAGTTTGACTTACCTCCGACAATTATTGACCGTCGGGTACGGAAGATGAAAATGATTTCTCCTTCTAATCGTGAAGTTGATATCAATCTGATAAATGAAGAAGAATATATAGGAATGTGCCGCCGAGAAGTGCTGGATGGTTTCTTGCGGGACCGGGCGGCAAAATTAGGGGCAAATTTAATTAACGCCACTGTTCATAAAGTTGATATTCCTGGGAACAATACCGACCCCTATACCATTCACTACGTTGACCATACAGGAGACGGGGCGCAAGGCGTTACCAAAACCCTGAAGGTGGATTTAATCGTGGGCGCTGACGGGGCAAATTCCCGCGTTGCCAAGGATATGGGCGCTGGAGATTACAATTATGCGATCGCCTTCCAAGAACGCATTCGTCTTCCCCAAGACAAAATGGACTATTACAACGACCTCGCCGAAATGTACGTTGGCGATGATGTTTCCACCGACTTCTACGCTTGGGTATTCCCCAAACACGATCACGTAGCCGTCGGTACTGGCACAATGCACATCAACAAAGCCAGAATCAAACAATTTCAAACTGGTATTCGCGCCCGGGCTTCAGAAAAACTCGCTGGTGGTGAAATTATCAAAATCGAGGCACACCCCATCCCTGAACATCCCCGCCCCCGTCGCGTTGTCGGTCGCATAGCCTTGGTAGGAGATGCTGCTGGTTATGTTACCAAGTCCTCCGGGGAAGGTATCTACTTCGCTGCTAAATCTGGCAGAATGTGCGCTGAAGCCATTGTGGAAGCCGCTAACGGTGGGGCGCGGATTCCCACAGAACGAGACCTCAAAGTGTACATCAAGCGTTGGGATAAGAAATACGGACTCACCTACAAAGTGTTAGACATTCTTCAAAACGTCTTCTATCGTTCCGATGCTACCCGTGAAGCATTTGTAGAAATGTGTGATGACATGGATGTACAAAAGCTAACTTTTGATAGTTATCTCTATAAAACTGTAGTTCCCGCTAACCCCTTCACCCAGTTAAAAATTACTGCCAAAACCATTGGTAGTTTAATTCGTGGTAACGCCCTTGCACCCTAAATATAGGAAATCAGAAGCCGGAAATTCGTTTCTAGGCTTCTTTTTTTTGGGTCGGTTTCTATATCGCTCGTTGGAAAAAGTTTCGTTTTATGGTAGAAAATCAGAAGAAAATTTAGAATTATTAGGCGAATTTTGAGAAAGTTGTAATTTTTGCTCTTTTTCTTCCCAGTCAGGCAAATAAGCAGACATAAAGCATTTAAACAGTTTACCGTGATTGGGAACGAGTAAATGTACTAATTCATGAACAATCACAAATTCTCCCAGTTCCTTGGGTAAATCCAGTAATTCAGTATTGATGGTTAAGCGGCCGATAGTGGAAATAGAAGCCCATTTGCGTTTCATGGAACGGAATTGAATTTGTTTAACTGTTACTTGAAGGCGATCGCTCCATTGTTGTACAGTATCTTTGAGTTCTTCTGTATCCTTCCAATGGGTTTGGACAGTGGTTGTATTCATGATTCCACCCGTTCTAGTTTTAGTAGGTTATTAGTAATTTCAATAGTTTGCTCAACAGAGTTGGTTATTTTGCACAGGTTAACGTAAAGTTCTGTTCTTAAATCAACTTCGTGACGGGCATCCCAACGATAATCAAGGAAGTTATTATAAATAGCGTTGATAGTTTCCGCTTGCTTCACTTGCACATTATCTATTGCTTGTTTAATGACGGTGTAAATAGCATAGGTATTTTCATCAATTTGTAGATTTTCCCGTTCTGTTTCCGCTTGAATACGTTCCTTGGTAATTTCTTCCAGTCTCGCTAATGCTTCTGTAGCTTCAATTTGCCTATTTTCAAACTGCTGGCGAATTTTCTCAGCGCGATCGCCTATGGAAATTAAAAAAGGTGATTTTCGGCTTTTATCCTCTACATCTTTGAATAATGCTTTGCTTAAATTAAGAACCTTTACAGTTTCCGTTGTCTGGTTTTGATGGAATTTTTCTAATTGTTGAGTATTCAATTCATAGATAATTCCCGGCATTTCTAAATCACTGATTTTTACATTTTTCCGTACCAGTTCCTTAGTTTTCGCTGTCAGTTCAATATCAATGTAGGCACTAGTATTATAAGCAGCGCGAATAGTCCCATATAGTCTAATTATGGCTTGGTAATTGTCCATGAATGGACGCAAAAAAGGATCAGGGGAAAGAATTTCATAAATAGATTGAATTTGACGCACAAATTTAAAAAACTTCGGCTCTTGCGTCTCTTTTATGGTGATTGAGGATTGATGATAACAAAACCCTTACGGGACAAGGGTTATAAACAATTATTTCCATATTTTCAATGAAATGCCTACACAATAAGGCTTTCAATGATTTTGAACCAGGTTTTCCATAAAAATAACCGAAGAACCGGAGTTCCTCCAGAAGTTACTTTAGAAATTTCCCCCAATTTTACAACCTTCCAACTAGGAGGTAATTCTATTTTATCCATGTCTAAACTTTTATATCCCATCAGCAATAATTAAATCAATCATTTCATTTTTATTCTTGCGATAAATTCGGAAATCACTATCTATAGTCAATATATAACTACCAGGAATTAACTCACTCATCCTTACCAAACACCCATCAGCTAAAGACATTGGTACATTTTGATAGCGTTTCATCAACTCTCGTATAGTATTTATTTCTTCATTCAAAGAAAAATCAATTTGAATATTCCCGCTACTAACTAAACCCATAACAGCATCTTCACCACCATAAACATTTTTTAAAAGAAAACACGCCTCTGTAATTACAGGTTCACAAGTTAAAAAAGGACAAGGTAAATTTGCCACAGTTTGAGTTGCCCAACGGTGAAAGTTATCGCTTTTATCCAAAATAGCAACTAATACACCTGTATCTATTAATATTCTTCTTTGCATATTAATTTATATCCTTGTTTTAACTCCTTCTTTTTTAAAGACAAATCACCCATACCACTATCTACACAACCAACAAACTCCTTAGCCGCATCTAAAAATGATCTACCTTCTTGTGGTTGTTCCTGGTGATTTACCTGTTTTTGTGCCTTAAATTGCAAAAAATCAATAAAATTTAATACCTCTTCCTGTTGTTCCGGTGTTAAATTCTGGACTCTATCTAAAATAGATTCTTGTTTTGCTACAGCTTGAACCATAACTAAAAAACCTCATAACTCCTAAAATTATTTTACACCACTAGCCAAAATTCCCAAAATTTTATTTACATCATTAAATCATTTACCTAAATTCAACTTAACCAAAACCTCATCTAAATCCTTATCAGCCCATTCCCGCGCTTGTCTTGCTGCTGCCAAATCTGCTAAAATATCACCAATTTCCCGATGTACAAACTTCTCGCTAATATCCACAAACTGGGAAGGACTAAGATTATAATCAGCCTCCCTTAACTGTTCAATTTTAACCACCTTACTCAATTTATCCCTAGTTTCCCAACTGCGAAAAACCTCACTAACAACCTGAATACCTTCCTTAGTTAAAATATTTTTTGGATCACCCTTAATAAAATAATCAGCAGCATTAATTAACAAAAACTCACCCTTTCTATGTGCCGACTTTGCCCGATTTAAGAAAATAACTACACCCGGCGCAGTAGTATTATAAAACAAGTTTTCCGGTAATAAAATCACCGCTTCAATCCGATCTCTTTCTATAAATTCCTTTCTAATATCCCGTTCTCTATCCTTGTTTTGACTACCAGAACCGCGAGAAACAGCCCCCGTATCTAACACCACAGCCCCCCGTCCGTGATCCTTTAAAGATGCCCAAATATGCTGCATCCAGCCCTAATCGGCGGTATTTTTAGAAGCAATTCCTACTTTAAATCTTTCAAAAGAATCAGCTTCATAATCATCAACATCATAATTATCATCATTCCACATCGGGTTAGAAACAATATAATCAAACCGTTTTAATTTATTATCTTCTGTAAATTTAGGTTGGCGGAAAGTATCACCAATTTCAATAATTGAATCTGTAAAATCCTGTAAAAACATATTCATTTTGGCAATAGCGAAAGTAGTAGTATTCAACTAGGAATATAGTATCTAACAATGGGCTGACGATTATTTTTAATTGCGTCTTGATGATCTGCTTCAATAAAATAACGGGCTAATTCTCCACTACCAAATTTTTCTGCACATTTTTCATATTCATCATCAAAAACATCAGATAGACGTTTATAAAAAATTAACGGGAGAATAAAATCTTTGTATTTTGGTGCATCTGTAGAACCGCGTATTTTACAAGCAGCATCCCACAGCCATGTTTCCATTGTGGGAATGTCTAAACGTTCCTCAGTTTTATCAATTTCTGCTAATATAGATAACAGCCCCGGCGTATTATTTTCGGCTGGTTGTTTTTTAGTGCTTTTTCTAGTTCCACGTGGCAAAATGCTGTCTCCTATCAATGTATTGATGCTTGCAGGAAACTATTAGGTTAACGCAGTTTGTTAACTAATTGTTGATAAATAATATCTAACCACACAGGAATCACAGGCTTACCTTGATCCAGGCATGCGATCGCAAACCACACTAACAAAAGAGAATATGTGTTTAAGAATAAAGGCCAGCAGTTGGATTTGAACCTACGACCTTCCGATTACAAGTCGGATGCACTACCACTGTGCTATGCTGGCGGTTTGGGTAAGAACGTTTTTAATTGCCTCACCGATTTCATATTATAGCATAGGCATATCATTTGTCTAGAGGGTAAACAAAATATTTTTCCAGTTGCCAAGAATCAGTAAAACTAGCGGACGTGCTGTAGATTGATGCAAAAATATTTGGTACAGTGCAATTGGAGTATTCCTGGTGACACGGCTATACCAAAGCGCAGGAACATTTGTTCTTTAGAGATAATCAAGCATGGCAGCATTGATAGGCAGAGATTTATTAAGTCTAGCGGATCTGAGTTCTGAGGAACTGCAAGAACTTCTGGAATTGGCTACTCAACTCAAGTCAGAAAAACTGAAGTTGCATTGTAACAAGGTTCTAGGTTTGTTATTTTCCAAAGCTTCAACACGCACTAGAGTCAGTTTTACAGTCGCAATGTACCAACTGGGCGGACAGGTAATTGATCTGCATCCTAATGTCACTCAGGTGAGTCGAGGAGAACCTATCCAGGATACTGCTAGGGTGTTAGATCGTTATTTGGATGTTTTAGCAATTCGTACCTTTGCTCAACAGGAGTTGGAAACTTTTGCCAAATATGCGAAAATTCCTGTAATTAATGCCCTCACGGATTTAGAACACCCCTGTCAGATATTGGCAGATTTACTCACCATTCAAGAAAAATTTGGCAGTTTGGCGGGTTTAACATTAACCTATGTCGGTGATGGGAATAATGTCGCTAATTCCCTGATGTTGGGTTGTGCTTTAGTGGGAATGAATGTCAGAATCGCTTTTCCTTCAGGATACGCTCCCGATGCAGAAATTGTGGAAAAAACTAGGGAAATAGCTAATAAAAAAACTGAAGTTATCTTGACTCATGATCCCGAAGCAGCAGCAAAAGGTGCATCCGTACTTTATACTGATGTTTGGGCAAGCATGGGGCAAGAAACACAAGCCAATAATCGCTTCCCTGTTTTTCAACCTTATCAAATTTCACAACAATTATTAAGTCTTGCAGATCCAGAAGCAATTGTTTTACACTGCTTACCAGCCCATCGCGGTGAAGAAATTACTGAAGAGGTAATTGAAGGTTCACAATCACGGGTTTGGGATCAGGCAGAAAATCGCCTCCACGCGCAAAAAGCTTTACTTGCAAGTATTCTTGGGGCAAAATAACAGTATTGGTAATGGGTAATGGGTAATGGGTAATGGGTAATGGGTAATTAGTGAAATTATTATCTGTTCCCTATTCCCTATTAGTTACTAATTACCATAAATTTTTAATAAAAGCTTGTTAAGGGAAGAATTTTGTAGTACCAATGTTCTAGGGACATTTATTATTTACTTCCCAAAAAAATTATGGAACGTCTCACAGAACCCCAAAAAGAACTATACGAATGGTTGGTAGAATATATCAGGTTGAATCAACATTCTCCATCAATTCGCCAAATGATGGAAGGGATGAATTTGAAATCTCCCGCACCCATTCAAAGTCGGTTAGAACATTTACGCAATAAGGGCTATATTGGCTGGAATGAAGGCAGGGCAAGAACTTTGCGGATAGTTCATCCTGTTAAACAAGGTGTACCAATTTTAGGAACTATTGCCGCTGGTGGTTTAATTGAACCGTTCACTGATGCGGTGGAACATTTAGATTTGGCTAATTTATCATTACCTCCTCAAAGCTATGCTTTACGGGTCGCGGGGGATAGTATGATTGAGGATTTAATAGCAGATGGTGATGTCGTATTTTTGCGTCCTGTCGCTGAACCAAATCAATTAAAAAATGGAACTATCGTCGCGGCAAGGGTGGAAGGACATGGAACAACTTTAAAACGATTTTATCGCCATGATGATCTTGTCACCCTTAAACCTGCAAATCGTAATTATCATCCGATAGAAGTATCAGCAATGCAAGTAGAGGTACAAGGTTCTTTGGTGGGTATTTGGCGTAATTATAACTAAAGGATGTCATTTGGAGACTTCCAAATAAAAAAATGTCCCAAAACTGATGCAAAAATTCTCTCTCTGTGTACTCTGTGCCTCTGTGGTTCGTTTCTTGGGATAATTTATTTCTTGGAAGTCTCTTGTCAGTTTGTAGGGGTAAAATGCAATGCTCATGAGTGTCAACTTAAGCTGCAAATGGCTCATCTGTAAGCTGCCACACCCGCCCAGAAATGAATTTCCGGGCTAATAGCCAAAGTGTACTAAAGTAGACTGATAGCAAAGCGTAACGTAAGCCATAGATTCTTCAAATTATTTAGTCATCTTTAGATGACTTGAGCTATTAGCAAGGAACTTAAGTTCCTTGCGGAACTAAGGTTTTACTTTACTCCTACTAATAATTACCAATTTATGTACCTAACGCAAAATGCAGTACCGAAATTGCCTACTTTTAAGCTCAAGTTACCTTATGCGAGTGAGAAAAAAGGCAGTTATCAAATTAATAAATCATTACCGGGATGTCCAAAAATGCCTTTATCTGTGCAATTGCGGGGATATCAACGCCAAGCTGTGACTAGCTGGTTTGCTAATCATGGTAGGGGGACATTAAAAATGGCTACTGGTAGTGGTAAGACTATTACTGCATTAGCGATCGCTTGTGAATTGTATCAGCAAATTGGTTTACAAGTCTTGTTGGTGGTTTGTCCCTATCGTCATCTTGTCACCCAGTGGGGCAGAGAATGTGAGAAATTTAACTTACAGCCGATTTTAGCATTTGATAATTTACGCAGTTGGCAAAGTCAACTTTCTACGCAAATCTATAATTTGTCTTCTGGTTCTCAAGATTTCGTCACGGTAATTACCACTAACTCGACTTTAATTAGTGATGGTTTTCAAACCCAACTTAAATATTTTCCCCCAAAAACATTAATTATTGGTGATGAAGCCCATAATTTAGGCGCACCAAAACTAGAGGAAAGTTTACCCCGAAAAGTTGGTTTACGTCTAGGTTTATCAGCCACACCAGAAAGATATTTTGATGATGATGGCACAGAATCTTTATTAGATTATTTTGGAAATATTCTTCAACCTGAATTTAGCTTACAGGATGCTATTTCTCAAGGTGCATTAGTTCATTATATCTATAATCCGGTGTTGGTGGAATTGACGGAAACTGAGAGTATCGCTTATTTAAAATTAACCAAAAAAATTGGGCGTTCTCTCCTTTATCGAGATCGAGATATTGGGGAAGGAGCAGATTTTGAAGATAATGAAGATATCAAATCATTATTAATGCAAAGAGCGCGGTTAATTGGCACAGCAGAAAATAAATTAATAGCCTTAAAAGAATTAATGTCAACTCGTCGAGAAACCACCCATACACTCTTTTATTGTAGTGATGGTTCTCAAGAAATCGGACAACGTTATTCTCTGCGTCAACTCAAAGCCGTTTCTCAACTTTTGGGAGGAGAATTAGGTTATAAAGTCAGTACCTACACAGCAAATACTTCTTTAGAGGAAAGAGAAACTTTACGCCGGCAATTTGAAAGTGGAGAATTACAGGGTTTAGTCGCAATTCGGTGTTTAGATGAAGGTGTAGATATTCCCGCAATTCAAACCGCAGTCATTTTATCAAGTTCAGGAAATCCCCGCCAATTTATCCAACGTCGGGGACGGGTTTTACGTCCTCACCCTGGCAAAGAACGGGCAACGATTTTTGATATGATTGTTTTACCGCCAGATTTGGATAGAGAAACTATTGAAGTGGAACGAAATTTATTAAAGAAGGAATTACGGCGGTTTGTGGAATTTGCAGATTTAGCTGATAATGCTGGAGAAGCGAGGATGAAGTTATTGGCTTTGCAAAAACGATATGGGTTATTGGATATTTAATTGACTTTGTGGACTAAAAAAAGTAAGATCTAATTTAGTAGATATTGTTGAGGATAAAAGGTAATGAAAACAATAGAAACAGTTGTGAATGTTACCCCAGAACGACAAATTACAGTCCAATTACCTCCAGATATACCCGCAGGTGAATATCAGGTAGTTATAGTTCTTAATAAAAGTGTTAAATCAGAAGAATTAGTAGCGAAAAATCAAGCAAAAAGGTTTAAATTTTCAGCCTATCCTGTGGGTTTAGTTGCTGATAATTTCACGTTTCGTAGAGAAGATTTATATGATAGATAAAGCGATTTTTATAGATACAAATATTTTGATTTATAGCAATTTGGCTTTATCACCATTTCACACACAAGCAATACAAAGATTACAAGATTTTGCTGATCAAGATATGGAAATGTGGATTAGTCGGCAAACTTTGCGAGAATATTTATCAGGAATGACAAGACGTAGTGATTTAACTGGAACAATTCCTATTACTTCTTTAGTTGCTGATGTAGAATATTTTAGTAGTTATTTTCATGTTGCTGAAAATACTGCCTTAGTAACTGAAAGATTATTAAAATTAATGACAGAAATTAATATTGGCGGTAAGCAAGTACATGATGCTAATATAGTTGCCACAATGTTAGTTTATGGCATTCCTCGGTTGCTGACCCACAATATAGGCGATTTTGCTAGATTTTCTGAATTAATTACGATTTTACCATTAGAAAACTAATAAATAAAAATAAATTTTCCAGTCATTACTAATAACCCTACTTATCTTCTAATTGCACACCTTCAATTAGTTTATGAGCAGTTTCAGACATTTCTGTTGTATAAGGTTGTAGTGTATTATTTTTCGATGATTCTTTAGTAGCAAAATCGAGAAACAGCCGCATTAATAGCGAGTCTTCTGCATCTTCATCATCATTCAATTGAGGAGCAATTCGCACAATTGCTGTATCGGGTGATAAAACCTCAATCCAACTATCTGCATTTGCAAATTGAGGATGTTCACGATAAAAATCAGCAGGAAGTCGAAACCCTGCACTATTACCAATTTTGGTGCTACGTATATTGTATGAGTTGCTCATGTATTGTGTATGTACATGATGTGATTACATTATATCAATCATCTATAGGGATTTATCAATAGTTATTGACTATATAAGATTTGTAAAACATGATATTATGCTGTAGACAAAATTACACAAATAACCTCTTTATGGGATTTTTCAACAAGATTGCTGGCCTTTACAACCGAGTCATCCAATCCATACAGGATGGACGTGATGTAATTTTTAACTTACCCGCAAAAGTAGAAGAAAACTCGCAGTTATTCAAAACAATTTTTAACGGTAACTGGTCAGATCGAAATATTAACGACATGGAAGAAGCCGTAGAAGAAGTAAAACACCGTGTTATTCATGAACTGATTCCGGCTGCTGCAACTTTAAATTCACTCGGTGCATTTGGTATTATAGTATATACTCCATGTCAGATTATAGGAGGATTGGCAATAGCACATATTTACAACCCAGAATATACAGTCAATCCTAAATATATGCTAAACATTGCAACAGTAATGATTTATGGAGAGCTTGCTGGTGAATTAGTATGGTCACAATTGGTTCAACTTCTAACACCTCTTTTGACTCCACCTGTAGTGGGAGTAGTTATGACTCCCTATATGCAAGCTCTGACAGAGATGTTACTAAACAAAGTGCATAATTATTTTCGTCAAGAATTTTTAAATAAACAGAAGGTTAAGACTCAAAATAGCACACAAGCATCTCAAGCAGCACATTCAAAACAAACTAATTCAGAACCTAAAGCAACTAATAATACTCAAAACTCTGAAGTAATACAAGAGGCTAACAAGTTACTTGAACGAATTAATCAAGGTGGAAAAATTCTCTTTCCTACTCAAGAATTGGTATTTCATGAATTGGTTCAAGGATCGAATAATGAATCTGCTCTGACACTGGAAAGGACACATATTTTTCGTGGTGTAGCAGGTAGTGGAAAAACTGTTATTCTTGGTCAATTAGTACCACACTTAGCAGAAACATTTCGAGTTAGACATGGTTACTATCCATATATATTAGTTTATCACCACAATAATTATATAAATAAACTTCTGGCTGATGAAATTCAATCTGCTGTAAATGCACCTATCAATATTCCACCTTTACCCAAAGAATTTTATAAAAAAAATGTATTTATTCACAATCTTTCAACATTGAAAGATGAACTTTATGATCGAAAGATGATGAATAAAGGTCTTTCACTTAAGGAAATTAAGGAAAGTAATGAGCGGGCTAAAAAAATATTTGATTATCTTAACAATCATACAGGAATATTCGATATTATATTTGTTGATGAGGGACAAGATATTAGTCAAGAAGAATATAACTTAATTATCAATCTATGTCGTAGTGGTTCAAAGACTACATCTAAAAGTATATACATTTTCTATGATGATCTTCAAAACATATTCGGAATCAAAGACCTTGTTTTAAAAAGAGTCAATAGCCAAAGACCGATTGAGCATTTTTTATCAAGTTGTGTCAGAACTTCTAAAAAATTAGTTGACTTTACTTTTAATACCTGTTTGGGAGATTCCATTGATGATACCAGTAGGGTTGAAATGAAGCGTTTAATGAGCCTTAATAAACTTAAAGAAAGATCCCTAATTACAGAAAAGTATATGGAAAATGGTCGGAATTGGATTAGTTGTAATTTCTGTGTTTTCCCTGGAGAAACAACACCAGAAGTGCGTCAGTTTAATTCTAATCAAGAATGCTGTAATGCTGTTGTTGAAGACCTCGATCAACTTTTTTCTGCTCAGGGTTTAGAGAATGTCCTGAAAGGAGGTGTATTAATCCAGTGTTTTAGCAAAAATATGGTACAAGAGATATCTAATGTATTGTATGCAAAGTTTGGTAATAGGGTAAACCGTCGTAGTGGAGAGGATATTAGCAGTCAAGAAAAACGCATGAAATTAGCAGTTGAGCCACAAACTATCAATGTTGCATTGGTTTGGGACGCTAAAGGATATGATGCTAATATTGTGTATGTTATTAATCCAGATGGAGGAGATCAAAACACTATAAAAAAACGTTCCCTGTTTTATGTAGCTGCTACCCGTGCAAAGCAATTTTTAGCTGTTTATAGTTCCATACCTGAACAAAATGCTCCTATAATGCAAGATGCGCTTGTAGCAGTTCAGAAGCTTGAGCGACAACTTGTAGAGACTCAAAAATAGACTCAGTTAGTTTTATTTTTCTGGATAATTATACAGTAACTAAAGATTCATCTTCTTCCCAAGAAAACAAAGGTTCAAGTTCACCTGATTCAGCAAAAGTAATTGCAGCTATTAAACATTGGGGTAAATTAACACAAATTTTATCAGAATAATTTCCAGCTTGTCCACCAACAATTAATTTTTGCTCATTAGGAGAACTAACATTATTGTTTTTTGCATTTATTAATACTTCATAAAAACTAGATAATAAAATCTTTTTTTTACGAGATGAACTCATGTTCTTATGATAAACATCTGATTTAGCTATTTCATCGTCAACCGGATACAAGAGAGAATAAAAAACCTCATTATCTAAGGTTGCAGTAACAATATATTTACCAGCATTACCACCACCAATCATCATATAACTCTCGTCGTCTACTTCTAAACTGACTAAAGTTTTAGTATTACCATCTAACTCACAAATAGCTGTTTTAATTTGTTGCCAATTTGGATTTTCAATGAAGTTTTCTTCATTTCTGTTTCCCGTCCAGTTGTCTGTATATAATTTTGATACAAACATTATTTCCTCCTTGTCTTTGGGGGTGTAACTTCAATTATTTTAGTGCCACTGGGAGTAATAATTTCTAATTCTTCTATACCTAATTGATAAGCCATAGAATTTACACCCCCTCTTAAACCACAAGCATCACAAAGGTCTCTATCTACAATTAAACGAGCTTTTTTAGCTGTAATATCTGCATCTTTTACTTGCTGGAAAACATCAGCTTCTGCATGAGTTTTAGAAATAGGGTTAACTTTGAAAGTTATTTGCCGAGGATTAGGATTACTACCAGAATTGATGCCAAAAAAACTTTGACCATCTATTTCTATTTTAGCAATTGTTGATTTATCTGTCTCACTACCAGCAGGGGGTAAACTAAGACGCTGCCTATATTCAGCTAAGTCATCAAAAATACTGTCCGTTTTTCTTCTCCTGTAACTTGAATATTACTATTTCATTTTAGCATGGCTAAATTTAGTTAGTGTGATTATATACGATAGTGACAAATAAGTAAACTACCCTATCTTCCCTCTCACCCAAGCGCGGAAAGATTTCAACAAAGCAATTTCACCCATAGTTTTACTTTGCTGGATAAATCTATTCATATCCCCAACAGAAACTAGAGGAAAAGTCATACTAAACTTAATCTCAATATATTGATTTTCCACCAATTGATAAAACTTCAAAACTTCACCGTCATATTTCCACAATTCAGCCACACCTAAAGCCGCATAAATATTAAACTTATTCACAGAACTGCTAGTAATATCAATTTCAACTGCTAAATCTGGAGGAGGATCTATTTCTAAATTTAAAGTTTCCCTACCTCTCATAGCCGCTTCATTTTGGATATAATAGCAACTATCTGGTTCTATTCCTTTTGCAAAAAATTTACGTTTTAATGTTGTAGAACCAGCACTTCTAACTTCAATATCTAATTCTTCAGCTAAAGCAATAATAAAGTTACCAAAATTGCTTTTCGGGTTTTCGTGTTCAAATAGTGGAGTCATAATTTCTAAAGTACCGCAGTCATAAGCAAACCGAGTACCCCTATTCTCCCCTGTATCTCTTAACAAGGCTTCAAAGGTATCCCAGCTAACGTTATATAAAACCGTTCTTTGTTCAGCAGTAATTGACTCCAGAAGCATATACAATACCTATTCCATCACGATACTAGATAAAATACCGAGAATTTTACCGATATTATTAATATAATAATCTGTCAAGTCAATTTCTACCACTTGATTAATCAGGTTTAAAAATTCCAGTTATACTCAAAACGGCTAGTACCGCAAGGCGGAAGTCAAAAGTCAAAATGAAGACAGTATAGGCTTTTGGAGGATTTAGAATGGTTGGTTTATTTACGCCGTTTTGTACTAGAAGCTGGACTTTTTTATCATACAAAGAACAAGGTTCAAAGCCTCTCCAGTATTAAATATTATTCCTTTTCCCTCTCCTCTTAGGAGAGGGTTAGGGAGAGGTGCGGGGAGAGGTTTACCAGAGGGGTTTCATATTTGGTTAAACCATGAACCGATTGCAGTATAGTAAGTAGTGAGACAGAATTAATTACACAATGTCATTGCGTAAACGTTGCGTGGCGTTAGCCATATGGAACGAAGTAAAATGAAGCAATCGCAAGGGTTGTGATTGCTTCCCTTCGCTCGCAATGACTGTAAATTTTTAATCGAAAACGGCAGGGACAATTGTTGGGGTGACGCTTTGTGTTCAGTCCTGACCTTGGGTATACTACTATTGCTGATGCCTAAACTCGTCAAAAACCGACTACCCCAACTACATTTTTCTTGTTTCTTTTTTGGTGGTTTATATCGCTCGCAAAAGCCTTTGTAGCGTTTGGCACAGTCATCTAATCTGCTGACAAACTTTTTGATATCCTACGATCCACTTTTCCCAAACTAGCCAAGTATGAATTATCAATTGACAATTGACAATTGATAGCTAACTGTGCAAAATTAATTGAATATTTTAAATGTTGGGTTTCCTTGCGTCAACCCAACCTGCACAAAGTGTGTTATTTCATAAAATGTCAGGGTCAATATTCAATTCTCTGAGTTTGGCAGCTAAACGTTCTGCGAGTTGTGTTTGTTGTTCTGCAAGTTGTGTTTGTTGTTCTGCAAGTTGTGTTTGTTGTTCTGCACGTTGAGCCTGTTGTTCTGCAAGTTTGGTTGCTTCTTCTGTGAGTTGAGCTTGCTGTTCTGCACGTTGGGTTGCTTGTACCCCATATTCTTCTGGTGTTAGCATTAACTGTCCTTCTGGCAGAAAATAACGCAATTTACCGTCATGGACACCCAAATATAAATTTAGCTGCTGACTCCATAATAAACCTTGAGGATTAGGTTCTATGGGTTGATATGTTCCACCAAACAAGATAAAACCAGCAAATTCTAAATTTTGCGGATTAAACCAGAAATATTCAGGTGTGCGGAAAATATCTTGATAAATTTGTTTTTTTAACCCTTTATCAGTGGAAACAGTGGAGGGAGAAAGCAATTCTATAATTAAGTTAGGATATTTACCATCTTCCTCCCAGACTACCCAATTATTGCGATCGCGGTCTTCTGTATCCAGCACTAGGAAAAAATCTGGACCACGAAAATCTTTGGTTTTAATTTGCCGAGGACTGTAATAAATAGTCATGTTCCCAGCAACAAAATAGTCATTAATTTTATTTATATCTCGCCACCACCAATTGAGACATTGGATTAGTAGTAGCATTTGTTGTAGATGTAAAGATGATTCCAAAGGGGGTTCGTCACTTTCTAGATTACTTGGTGGAAATATTACATCCAAACCGGGTTCAATATTTTGGGTGACGGTCATAGCTGCAAGGTAGTGGAGGATCTATTTTTATGGTAACAGATACTCAAAAAAGTTGTCATCCTCATATTTTACTGCCCATTATTGTGGAAAATTCAATTTCTCAGCCTCTCATTGTTAATGGTTACAAATATCAACATTTACGTTGTTCTTTTAATCCTGTTAATCCTTAAATCCTGGAAATCCTGATTCTGACAATTAAATTAAATCAGCGCGAGGTTTAAAAGTTTCTATTTCTCGCAATTTTTCATAAAGTTCCCGTTCTTGGGGAGTAATATTTTTGGGAGTTACTATCTGAATTTCTACCAGTTGATCACCTCGTTGACCGCTTTCACTAGGGTAGCCTTTATTACCAAGACGGAATCTTTGCCCAGACCGAACACCAGGGGGAATGGTCATTTTCACTGGACCATCAAGGGTAGGTGCTTCAACTTGTCCGCCCAATGTTGCTTCACTGGGAGTTACAGGGACTTGACAGAAAATGTTAGCCCCTTCCAGCTTAAACAAAGGATGAGGATCTACGGTAATTTTTAAGTATAAATCACCACCACTAATTCCTTGATTTCGTAAGCGGATGGTTTGTCCTGTCACCATAGCTGGGGGCATAGTCACTTCGAGCGATCGCCCATCCTCTAACCTTATTCTCTCATTGCCGCCTTGATAAGCTTTTTCCAATGGTAAAGTTAATCTGGCTTCGATATCCCTGCGAGTGCTACGGGGTGGAGTATTGACAGTATATGCCACTTTAGTTCTAGGAGTGCGAAAGGGGTCGCTAGTGGTGGTGCTTCCCGGACTATTTTTAGGATCTTTACGGTTGCTGACACCAATCACTTGATTGACAAAACTTTCAAAATCGTTGAATTGGCTGGGGTCTACATCCTGACTAGAACGCCCGTTAGGACGGCTATCCCAACCTTTAGGCTTGGGAGTTTGTTTATTGCCAGCAAAGCCGTTTTGTTGCCAATAGCGGCTAAATTGGTCATATTGCGATCGCCTGCTAGAATCGGAAAGGATTTCATAAGCCTCCCCAATAGTTTTAAATTTCTCCTCAGCTTCCTTATTCCCTGGGTTCAGATCAGGGTGATATTGTCTAGCTAAACGCCGATAAACCTTTTTAATTTCTTCGCTTGTGGCATCTTTAGAAACTCCTAAAATCTCGTAATAATCCCGAAAATTTTGCAAATTTTGCATATATTTAAACGTCAGTGGTCAGTGGTCAGTGGTCAGTGGTCAGTGGTGTTTCTACTTGTGACTGACCCTGCAAATCCAATATTGGGAAAGATATTAAATCCCAATTTAAAAATCTAAAATCGAATTATAACCAATCATCGTCATCATCCCAGTTATCCTGGTAGCTGGGGCGTTTGCTGCGAGTGGGACGACTTTCATAATTGGGAGAACGCCCTGGGTTGCCATAATCTCTGTTAACACCTCGGTTAGATGAATCTCGTTGGCGATAGTTATCTCTGTAAACATCCCGTTCCGGTTCTCTTTCTTTTTCACCCACGAAGATTTCCCGGATAGCGCCAAATAAATCCTCATCTTCATCCTCAGCATAATACTGACGGACTTCTCTATTCAGTTCATACAGAGCATCTTGTAAATCAGCATAAGCCTGATCAATCCCGCGATCTTCATCAGCTTGTAAACTTTCTCGTAAATTTCGGCAAATATTATCAATGCGTTGACGACGGTTACGGGCAAATTGCATTCCCATTTCCAAAGCCACTTCTCGCAGTTGCCGTTCTGCTTGTAATATTAACGCTTCGGCACGGGTACGTTTTTCAACTCGTTCTTTCCGTTCTCTGTCAACATCGGCGTATTTTTGAGCATCCTGAATCATCCGGTTAACTTCTGATTCACTCAAAGTAGAAGCACCTTGAATAGTAATGCTTTGTTCCCTGCCAGTGGTACGATCTAGTGCCGTTACCTGGAGAATCCCATTAGCATCAATATCAAAGGATACTTGAACTTGAGGAATACCTCTTGGTGCTGGGGGAATACCATAGAGTTTAAACCGTCCCAAGGACTTGTTATCTGTAGCCATGTCCCTTTCACCCTGCACTACATTAATTTCTACACTGTTTTGGTTATTTTCAGAAGTAGAAAAAATGTCAGAACGACGGACTGGGATGGTTGTATTCCGGGGGATGAGTTTTTTCATTACACCACCGATGGTTTCTAAGCCCATAGATAGGGGTGTGACATCTAAGAGGAGAACATCTTTAAGTTCACCAGCCAGAATACTGCCCTGAATAGCTGCACCTACAGCGACGACTTCATCAGGATTGACGTTTTCATTAGGTTCAATGCCAATTAAGTCTTGAACTAGCTGTTTTACCATTGGCATTCTCGTAGAACCACCAACGAGGACAACTTCTTCAATATCTACAGGAGAAAGTCCGGCATCTTTTAACGCCCGTTTGACTGGTGTTCTGATTCTACTCAATAAGTCTACACATAAACCTTCAAATTGCGATCGCGTCAGGCGAGTTTCTAGGTGTTTTGGACCATCTTCTGTGGCGGTAATGAAGGGTAAATTAATATCGGTGACACTAACCGCCGAAAGTTCGATTTTCGCCTTTTCTGCGGCTTCCATTAACCGTTGCAAAGCTTGGCGATCGCGTCTTAAGTCTACACCCTCTGCTTCTAAAAACTGTTCCGCCAACCAATCAACTACTTTTCTATCAAAATCATTGCCACCAAGTTGAGTATCTCCACTAGTAGCTTTAACCTCAAATACGCCGTCACCTACTTCGAGCAAGGACACATCAAAAGTTCCCCCACCTAAATCAAACACGAGAATAGTTTCTGTGTAACCTCGATCTAATCCGTAAGCCAAAGATGCCGCTGTGGGTTCGTTGAGAATTCGTAACACATCTAAACCAGCAATTCTGCCCGCGTCACGGGTAGCTTGGCGTTGGGAATCATTAAAATAAGCCGGAACAGTAATGACAGCCCCGGTAACAGGTTCACCCAAATAACGACTAGCATCATCAGCTAATTTTTTCAGCACCATAGCTGAAATTTCTTCTGGAGAAAATTCCTTATTCAGCCGAGGACAGGCAACTTTAATATTGCCAACTTCATCTTTACGGATAGTGTAAGGTACGCGCTTAGAATCTGGGTTTAATTCGCCATACTTGCGCCCAATGAAGCGTTTCACAGCAAAAAACGTATTTTGGGGATTGAGGACGGTTTGCCGCCTAGCCATTTGTCCTACAACCCTTTCACCCTCTTTACTAAAGCCAACTACGGAGGGGGTTGTTCGCATTCCTTCTGCATTGGCAATCACCACCGGCTTGCCACCCTCCATGACGGCGACTACTGAGTTGGTTGTCCCCAAGTCGATGCCAACTACCTTGCCCATGCGTTACTCGTCTCCTGTTGCGTGTTTTGTAAATTTATAATGATATAATAATACTGCTTTTAGCTTGGTGCTAAATCAGGTCAACAATCCAATAATATAATAGTCATCATTATTAAATCAGGAATTAGAGGCATTTTAGCAACAGCAGTGCTACTTGCTAAACTAGGATAGCATTTTAGGTCAGTTGTCAGTTGTCAGTTGTCAGTGGTCAGTTGGAAAAGGAAATTTTGATCTTTACTCTTGCCCATTAAACATTATCTTTATCCACTTTGAATTTAAAACAGCGGTTAGAAACCCATCTTCAGGAAGTAGCCAGAGAACGCAACCCATACATGGACAGTGCGGCGCATTTCTTTGTTCAAGAATACATTCGCCAGCAATTAGGACAATGGGGAAGTGTGGAAATCCACACCTTTGAAGTCAGAGGCAAAACCTGTAAAAACCTAATTTTAAATTTACCCGCTGCAACCACAAAACAAAAGGCAGATTTACCACCTATTTTAATTGGCGCTCACTATGATGGTGTATTAGGAACTGTTGGGGCTGATGATAATGCAACGGGTGTGGCGGTTTTATTAGAATTTGCCAGGAGTTTTGCCGAGAAACCCGCTAGATATCCTTTGCGGCTAGTGGCTTTTGATATGGAAGAATATGGGTTGTTGGGTAGCGCAGATTATGCAGCTTTGTTGCGCGAACAAAAGCAACCTCTTCGCTTGATGATATCTTTGGAAATGTTGGGATATCGGGATTCTACTCCTGGTTCTCAAAAATACCCATTTCCTTTAGAGTTATTTTACCCAAATCGTGGTGATTTTATAGCTTTAATTGGCAATTTGCGGACTTTGGGTGATTTAATTAGTTTGAGTGGTAGTATGAGAAAATCCAGTGTAAATAGTCAATGGCTACCAGCACCAAATCGGGGTTTATTCGTTCCCCAAACTCGTTTAAGTGATCATGCACCGTTTTGGGATCAAGGTTATCCGGCAATTATGGTGACGGATACGGCGTTTATGCGAAATCCACATTATCACAAGGCTAGTGATACTATTGCTACATTGGATTTAGATTTTCTCACGGGTGTATGTGAGGGGTTGGAACAGGGAATTAGAGGATTGTAAATTAATATTATTGTCTGAATCAGGATATCCAGGATTTAAGGATTAACAGGATTAAAACTTCGTTCGGCAATAAGAGATTCCTACGGAGTACTTCGCGATCACATGATTCCTCTCTTTTCTAAAGTTTACTGGAGGCGATCGCTATTTCATCCAACAACAAATACTTTCAAATTATGTGATGTGTTTTGGAGTGTGATCGCAAATGATCAGAAGTCGGCATATATTAAGACCTATGCTAATTAATAGTATCATGTCTTGTGGAAAGCACCTCATAAAACATGATACAATAGGGGCTTATCAGCAAGATATCTACATACTCACAGATAGCAAATGACTAAGATAATTTCTTTGTTCAACAATAAAGGTGGTGTTGGCAAAACAACTACTGTTTTTAATTTAAGCGCTTCTTTGGCAAGAAAAGGAAAAAAAGTTCTTCTAATTGATTTTGATCCTCAGTGTAATCTTTCAATTGCTACAATTGGTTACGACGAGTTTTCAGATTATATTAAAAGGACAAAAGAGTATCCTTTTGGAAAAACTATTAGAGCTTTTGCTCAACCATCTTTACAACCGACTCAAAGTATTAAAGTCCATGTAACACAGCCTAAATACCAACTAAGCTGTCTTCATGACCAAATGGAAACCATAGATGGTCAAGTTTTAATAGATGTTATAGCAGGTGATTTTTGGCTAAATAGTTTTGCTGACGTTTTAACTGTTGGAACAGATGTTGTTCAAGGCTCAGGGCTATACAAATTTCTAATCCCTTTTCTTCTAGTAGAAAAACTTAAAGAAGAAGAAAAGAAGATTTACGATTATGTCTTAATCGATCTGCCTCCTTCTTTTAATACTCTAGTACGTTCTGCATTGTATTGTTCCGATTATTTTCTAGTGCCTTGTACTCCCGACTCATTTTCTTCCTATTGTGTTAATTTAATTGGGGAAGTTTTACCATCTTTTATCGAAGATTGGAATCAAGGCAGAAAGCGGTATGAAGCTTCAAATAAATACGATGAAATTATACCCTTAAAAGGTCAACCTAAATTTGGCGGCTGGATATTTAATGGGTTTGATACAACGATATACACCAGTACGAAAGAACGTAAAGAAATCGGATCTCATAAATTTCATCTTGATCAAATATTGGACACAATGAGAAATAGTCTCTTTCCTAAACTAAATGGAATTTCTTCTTACTCTTGTCTTCCTGGCTTCGTCACACCTGAACCTGCCGCAAAAATTGAAGACTTAAATACAATGGCTGCTGAAATTCAGAAGTTAAATGTACCTCTTAGCGATTTATCTTCATGGAAACCAACAATATTTTCATCTTGGTCAAGTTTTCAAAAAGAACTAATGAAAAGAATGAACCAAGAATACTCTTTTTTGGCAGATTATGTAATTAATAATTTTTAGTGTTAAGAACAACATTAGTAAACCGAAACAAGATTAGTGCGGGAGTCAAAGAAAGCAAATTTTCATTTCTTAGCATCAAAGTGAAATTCTCAAGTTTACGATTATACTATCCGAAGGTCAGGGTAGCGATTACTAGGTCGCGCTTCGCTATCGCCTCTTATCTTAATGGATATAGTAACTAATGCTATAACTACTATATATCCCATTCTCACATCACTAAAGATATGGAAGAACTTTTGACATTAAGGGAATTACTACTTAAAGGTGATATGACTGGAGCTTTGGCAATTGTTGACGAATTAGAAGAAATGAGCAGAGACGATAAAATCAACAACATTCGTAGCTATGCAGTAATTCTGCTCATACATCTAATCAAGCAAAAAGCAGAAAATCGCACCACGAAATCGTGGGAGTTATCAATTCGCAACTGTATACGCGGTATCCAAACCAAAAACCAGCGACGTAAAGCTGGTGGAACATACCTCAATACCGAGGAATTAAGCCTAGCAATTTCTGAAGCTTATACAGAAGCAGTTGATCGCGCCTCCTCAGAGGTTGAAGAAGGACGCTATGAACCCCATGAGTTAGCCAAACTAGTCAACCGTCAAGAGATATGCGATCGCGCCATGATTTTAATCTCTACAAATCTAGAAATTTAAACTGGGTGTTAAGGATTCTAATGGGAGCTTAGGCGATTCAGAAGGTCAGCGTAGCGATCGCCAATACTACAAATAATACATACAATATATTTAGACATTGGCAATAAATTCTTCTACTGTTAACCCAGCAGTTCGTATCAGACCGCGTAAAGTCCCTTTTGCCACCTCATGATGATCAGGAACAGACAAAGTTACCATTTCACCTTCTTTGACCAAAATTATATCCCACATTCCGCACCCCCAAGTGTCACACCCCAAGAAAACCGATATATTTAGTACATAAGAACTAATACCTGTGAGGGGTGATTAAAATTTATTGAGGCTAAATAGGAATAATTACTATTAAAGCAGATATATAGTCAATAAAACGACTAAGTACGAAATTTTGATTCTGAGGTGATTGTAATGGAAAACCTAGTCCAGAATCATTGAAAGCTTTATCCTCAATGACTATAAAAAACTAAAAAAACGTTTTAAATCAACAGAAAAATGAGAACATGGTAACAGATACTTATATGGA
>NZ_LJOU01000025.1:0-56426 GCF_001672085.1 Anabaena sp. AL93
GCGTCAGACCCAATAATTTAGTGAGGGACTTCCAAGAAATAAATTATCCTGATTAACCAACCACGGAGGCGCAGAGGACACAGAGGAATAAGGGTTTGAGAGATTTTTGCGTTAGGTGGTTTATCGGTTGTCAAGAGATTGCTTCCTTTCACTCGCAATGACAACTCATGCAGCACAGGTTTATTAGAGACTTCCAATCAAAAAAATATCCCAAAATTTCTTGTGGTGCGGGACGAATTGCCCGCTAATCATCAAGGACGGGCAAGGATGCCCATCCCACAAAATTGGATCATTTTTTTGTGGAGTTCTCTTAATGAAAATATCAATCCTTTATATTCAAATCTTTGAAAATCATTTTTAAGTAATTGGACAAAAATATTTACAGTCATTGCGAGCTAAGGGAAGCAATCACAACCCTTGGAATTGCTTCATTTCACTTTGTTCCATATGGCTAACGCCACGCAACGCTTACGCAATGACATTGTGTAATTAATTCTGTCTCACTACTTATCAATCTTCCTGCAACTTAAAATTCACATCTTCATAAATATCTAACAGTGGAATTTCCAAATTTATAGAACCTAAAAAGATTTTATCTTGATCAGATTCATAAGCACGAAATAACCAAGCATCATCTTCAGCTTTTTTATAATGTTCTATGCTGATTTCATATTGGCTAATTAACACATATTCTTGAAATTCAGGAATTGAGCGATAATAACGAAATTTATCAGTGCGGTCGTGATTTTGTGTAGATTTAGAAAGAACCTCAACAATTAAACAAGGATTAAGAATAGTATCTTTACGTTGCGGTTGAAAAAGTGGTTCACCATCAATCACTAAAATATCTGGATAAGTATATTGATGATAACGCGGAATCCATAATCGCAAATCACTGATATATGGTTTGCAACTTTTACCCCGCAGTGCAAATTTCAAAAAGGCATAAACATTGCCGGCAATTTGATTATGATTAAGAGAACCCCCAGTCATTGCTACTATTTCTCCATTTCGGTACTCGCTGCGAAATTCTGCAAGTTCTTCTTGTGCTAAATATTCTTCAGTAGTGTAGTAACGTTGTTGAGTTTGCATAGTTTATTTTTTTGCTATCTCATGTTTTGATAATAACTACAGTAGATACATTTTTCATGTGGTAAATTTTATATTATTTTAGATGATATCTGTGAAAACTGCAAGCTAACACGAGTATAATCATAACACTTGGTGAATAATATATCAAAAAAGGAGAATATTTTAGAATGAATTAGCTATGAGAAACATTAATATTCATTATGATGAAACTGATTTAAGTAGGTAAACAAAATAAAAATGAGGGGTATTGCATTTTTTAAAATGGCTGAAACTCAATCAGAATCTCGCATTGAGACAACTTTACATACCGTTATATACCTTTAAATTTTTCTGTTTACCTACTTATCACTAATTAATATTCATTCAATAAGTAGGTGAGCGTTGAAAATTGTCGTTATGGCAAGGCAAAAGGCAAGAGGCAAGAGGCAAGAGTGAAGAGGGTTTGGGCGATTTTACATTTCTTTACACAGTTTGGTTTTATTGTGTTCACCTACTTATCTTCATAATTAAAGTTAATATTTATAATAATTAGGAATATAGGCGAACATTAGTTCGCCCAAAATATCCTAACCAACATCATCATGAGCGAAACGGTTAAACAAGAAATCTAAGGCATAATTTCGCAGTTGATAATATTGAGGATCTTCCATAATTCTCGCTCTATCTCTAGGGCGAGAAAAAGGAATTTCCATCACTTCCCCAATTTTTGCATGAGGTCCATTGGTCATCATTACCAACTTATCAGCCAAAAATAAAGCCTCATCAATATCATGGGTAATCATCAAAACTGTACAACGATTATCACCCCAAATCTTCAACAATTCTTCTTGCAATTCTTCCTTAGTAATTGCATCTAACGCCCCAAAAGGTTCATCTAAAATCAACACTTTCGGCCGAATAGCCAAAGCCCGGGCAATAGAAACCCTTTGTCTCATCCCCCCAGACATTTGCATAGGTTTCTTTTCCATTGCATCAGCTAAACCCACCATTGCTAAATGATCTCTGACAATAGCGCGTTTTTCTGCTTCTGGCTTAGTTGGATAAACTGCATTTACAGCTAAATAAATATTTTCAAATGCTGTTCTCCAAGGTAGTAAGGCGTAGTTTTGAAATACGACCATTCTATCTGGACCTGGTTTTGTAATAGGTTGTCCTTCTAATAAAACTTGTCCAGTGGTAGGAAAGTTGAAACCGGAAACCATGTTTAATAAAGTTGATTTACCGCAACCAGAGTGACCGATAACGCAAAGAAATTCCCCTTGTTCAACGTTGAGGTTAACACCATCGAGAACTGTAAATGGTCCATTTTTAGTGGGATAAACTTTACAAACATCTTGGATTTGTAAAAACGGTTGACTGCTAATTGTGCTAGTAGCTGTGTTGGTAGTTCTCAAGTTGCGGTTTTGCATTTTAAATTTTTAGTTTTGAATTTTTTTAATAACTCGTTCCCAGTCTCCGACTGGGAATGCTATCAAGAGGCTCTGCCTCTGGTAAAATGAAGGCAGAGCCTTCTATACTTCATTCCCATACAGAGTATGGGAACGAGGAAAACGAGGAACAGAGTATGGGAACGAGGAAAAACGAGGAAAAGACCCGCTCGTTTCCCACTTACCGCGAGGTCTTATGATGAAAGATCCCCGACTTCTAATGTGATGATGTCAATAAATCATGAATCTTTAGTAGAAGTCGGGGATCTGGTTTAAGCTGCAATTTTACGCGGTGCATCAAGAACAACTTCTGCGACGGAAAAATCGCGTTTAATTTCTAAACTGGTGAGATAGGCAAAAGGATCATCAGAGTTGAAAGGTTTACCATCAAATAATTGAATTGGTTGACGAGTGTAGCTAATATCTAAACCTAATTCTCTAGCTGCGGTACTAAATACACCAACTCGACAAACTCTTTCCACAATTTCTACCCAGTTGCGAGGAAATGGCGTTTCTCCCCATCTTGCTAATTGTGTCATGATCCAGATTTGTTCGGTTCTGCTAGGACGATTAATAGCAGAATCAGAATAAAATTGATGATGGGCATACTCACGCATGGGATGATCTAAATCACAGGTATTAATGCCATCAGGATCTTCAATTTGGATAAAATCAATGTCGGTGCTGACATAATCCCGACTTGCTAAAATTTGTCTAACTTCTTGGGCATTTTGGGGATCAGCACAATATTGACAAGCTTCTAATAATGATTTGGTTAAGGCAATATGAGTGTTTGGATATTTATTTGCCCAGTTTTCCCGTACTCCTAAAACCTTACCAGGATGTCCTAACCAAACTTCTAAATCTGTGGCAATGGTAAAGCCTGAACCTTCAACTGCTGCCCGATAATTCCAAGGTTCACCTACAGAATAACCGTCAATAGTTCCACCTTTTAAATCTACTACCATTTGAGCAGGAGGGATATTTTTCATAACCACATCACTGTCGGGGTCAATTCCACCTGCTGCTAACCAATAACGTAGTAATAGGTTGTGCATGGATGCGGGATGAACTACTCCCATTCTGTGTGTTTGTTCGCGGGTTTTTAGGAGATAATTTTTGAAGTCGGATAAGCTATGTACACCTTCGTCATAAAAACGTTTGGCTAAGGTAATGGCGTTACCGTTGCGAGTCATGGTTAAGGAGGTAACTACTGGTAATGGTTCGTTTTTATTGCCTCCTAAAGATAACCAAATTGGCATTCCTGACGGCATTTGTGCCGCATCTAAATAACCCCCAGTGATGCCATCAACGACTCCGCGCCAGTTGCTTTCTCTGACTAAGGAAACTTCATCTAAACCATGTTTGGTGAAAAAGCCTTTTTCTTTGGCTATAGCTAATGGCGCACAAGCTGTAAGGGGTAAGAAACCGATTTCTAAATTAACTTTTTCTAAACCATGACGGGCAATATCTGGAGTTTTTCTTGCCCGAATTTTTTTGATGCGTTTTTGTTGGTTAAGGAAGTAAATCATTTCACTTCGCAAGGTGTAGTAGCTGGGATGTTTTACTACTTCCATGCGTTTGCGAGGACGAGGAATATCAACTTCTAAAATATCGCCAATTTTTGATTCTGGTCCGTTGGTTAACATGACAATTCTGTCAGATAACAAAACGGCTTCGTCTACGTCGTGTGTCACCATAACGGCGGTAACTTCGTTTTCTTCACAAATTTGCATTAATTGTTCTTGCAAATTCCCGCGAGTCAGTGCGTCTAATGCACCGAAGGGTTCATCTAATAGTAATAGTTTAGGACGAATTGCCAAGGCGCGGGCTATAGCTACCCGTTGTTTTTGTCCACCTGATAACATCCCTGGTTGTTTATCAGCATGGGGACGCAAACCAACCATATCTATGTGTCTATCAATAACCGCTTTGCGTTCGGCTGCGGGCATTCCATGCAATACTGAATCTACCGCTAAGGCGATATTTTCTCTTACTGTTCGCCAAGGTAAAAGCGAATAGTTTTGAAATACGACCATTCTATCTGGTCCTGGTTTTTTAATTCTTTGTCCTTCTAAAGTGACTAAACCTTCTGTTGGTAAATCCAAACCGGCAATCATATTTAAAAGCGTGGATTTACCGCAACCAGAGTGACCGATAAGAGAAACAAATTCGCCTTTTTTAATTTGGAGGTCAATACCTTTGAGGGCGATATATTGACCGCCACCAGTTAATTCAAAAACTTTATCAATTTGCTCAACGCCAACAAATATAGACATAATTTTGGTAATTGTTAGTTGTTAGTTGTCAGTTGTCAGTTGTCAGTTGTCAGTTGTCAGTTGTCAGTTGTCAGTTGTTATTTCTTTGTTATTAACTAATGACCACTGACTAAGTAGGTAAACACAATAAAACCAATCTTTGTAAAGAAAAGTAAAATCGCCCAAACCCTCTTCACTCTTGCCTTTTGCCTTTTGCCTCTTGCCTTGCCATAACGACAATTTTTAATGCTAACCTACTTAATGACTAAGAGGGTGTTTGAAAAGTTATGATTGCTGTATCAAATATTTTACCCCTCCCTAACCCTCCCCTTATAAAGGGGAGGGAACTAGATTTTTATTGTTTCCCCCCTTTACAAGGGGAAAGGGGGTAACAATGTGATGAAAATTACGGGATACCACTTTTCAAACAACCTCTAATGACTAATAACTATTTCTGTTCACTTGGTAAAATCCAGTTTTGTAATGCAGCCATGAGTTTATCTAGGATGAGACCAACAACACCGATATAAACTAGTGCCAAAATTACTTCACTAACGTTGTTATTTTGATAAGCATCCCAGATAAAAAAGCCGATACCAACAATACCGGACATCACGATTTCTGCCGCAATAATCGCTAACCAAGCCAAACCAATAGCAATTCTTAAACCTGTAAAAATGTAGGGTAATGCTGAAGGAATTAAGATATTAAAGAAATACTCTTTTTTAGAAAGTTGCAGAACTTTAGCAACGTTGTTATAGTCTTGAGGAATTTGAGTTACACCCACCGCAGTGTTAATGAGAATCGGCCAAATTGCGGTGATGAAAATTACGAATAATGCGGCTGGTTCGTTTTGGCGTAATGCTGCTAGGGAAATAGGAACCCAAGCTAAAGGAGGTACTGTTCTTAATAACTGAAACAAGGGATCTAAAGCTTTTGACATGGTTCTATTAACACCAATCAAAACACCCAAGGCAATACCGACAATCGCTGCTAATGTATAGCTAATAGCAACCCGTTGGAGACTAGCCCAGATTTGCCAAAAAAGTCCTTTATCAGTGCCTCCTTTGTCATAGAAGGGATACAAAATCAAGATCCAAGTGTCTTGAATAACTTGAATTGGTCCGGGTAATGTTGCCCCTGGAGTCCAAGAAAATAGTTGCCAAATAGTTAAGAAAATTAAAAGGGCAATAGCTGGGGGGATAAGTTCAGGAAGTTGTTTCTGTAAACTTGATAAAAGTTTATTCTCTAATTTAGGGCTTGTGGCACGTTTTTGGGCTATGGTCATGGATTTTTCCTCTAATTTATGAATGATTAATGGGTGTTTTGTGAAAATTAAATTTGCATTTTAAAAATCCGTGTAGAGACGTTCTAAGTAGTGAGACAGAATTAATACACAATGTCATTGCGTAAGTCTTGCGTGGCGTTAGCCATATGGAACGAAGTGAAATGAAGCAATCGCAAGGGTTGTGATTGCTTCCCTTCGCTCGCAATGACTGTAAATATTTTTGTCCAATTACTTATGTCTCTACATTTTCAGACAGGTCTATTGATTAAACACCTACTTTTTTAATTTTTAAACTCTTGAGATATTCTTCTGGTTTCTCAGGGTCGAATTTGACTCCATCAAAAAACTCTTCAACTCCACGAGATGTACTAGTGGGAATGTCAGCAGCGGGTATTCCTAATTCTTTAGCTGCTTCTTTCCAAATATCTTCCCGGTTCACTTTTTTGATTAATTCTTTAGCTTTAGCTGCACCATTGGTAATGTAATCTTTGGGTAAGAATCCCCAACGCACATTTTCGGTGATGAACCATAAATCATGACTTTGGTAAGGATAGGAAACGCTGCCTTTAGCATCTTTCCAATAATAAGCAGCCATTGATTTATCATCAATTGTTCGACCATCACCCATGTCATATTTACCTTGGTATGGGTCAGCCAGAACTGCTGGGGAAGATAAACCAAAATACTTTTTAGCGGCGAGAATTTCTGCGGCTTCTTTGCGGTTATCAAAGTTATCTAGCCACTGTTGGGCTTCCATGACACCTTTTAATAAGGCTTTTGTGGCTTTGGGATTTTGGTCAACCCAATCACCTCTCATGGCAAAATATTCTTCGGGGTGATTTTTCCAAATTTCGGCTGTTAATGCCGCCATGAAGCCGATTTTGTCGTTAACCAGACGAAATGGCCAGGGGTCGCCAGTGCTGAAAGCATCCATTGTCCCGGTTTTCATGTTGGCGACAGTTTGCGCCGCTGGAACTGTCAGCAATTTGACATCTGTATCCGGGTCAATGCCACTTGCTGCTAACCAATAACGAATCCATAAGTCTTGGTTAACGTGAGGGAATGTGAAAGCTGCGGTGAAGGGTGTGGAGGATTTGAGTTGGGCAAATAGGGGTTTAGCCGCATCGAGTTTTAAGCTAATACCTTTCCCTAAATGTTTGTTGGCGATCGCAATGGCATTACCATGAGTAACTAACTGGGCAAGAACATACATGGGTATTGGTTTATTACCCTTAGTAATTTTTCCTTCTGTAATTAAGTGTGGCATGGGCATTTGCCATTGACCACCATCAATACCACCACCAGCAGAACCAATTTCTACGTTGTCTCTTGCTGAACCCCAAGAAGCTTGTTTAGAAATTTCGACATCTGACATCCCATATTTCTGAAAAAAGCCTTTTTCTAAAGCAATTATTAATGGTGCAGACTCAACAATGGGAATATATCCAAGTTTAACTTTTGTCGTTTCTGGTTTTTGTTCGGCACTAATATTAGCTACTGCTTGAACACCAGATTTTACAGAATTACCAGTGGTTTCTGGTGGGTTTCCTAAACAGCCTTTCAGTAATACGGCACTGGCAGAAACTCCAGCAGTGACAATAAATTTACGGCGAGTAATTTGATTCAAAAAGTCGGACATAACTAAATCTCCTACATTTACAAAGTTATTTTTTAGCCATAATTAGACATTAAAATTCAAGCAAAATCATAATATTTTCTTGCTAATGCCATAAAAGAATTGCCTTTTCTAGATAAAAAAGCTGATTTAGGTATGGGGGCAAAGTTTAATTACTTTGGGTTTTTGGGTAAGATGGAAAACAACCTCTGAACCAATTAAAATCAGTTTACAGGTTTTTTTGGGAAATGGATCAACTTGGCAAGGTAATTATTAAATAAATATTAGATTAGACATATAAGTAAAAATTTATAGTCTGGACTTAATTTTGTGACAAGTTATTAATATATATTGCTTGATTGATGATAACGATTATTCTCAACTATGATTTCCGTAATTTTAGGTTGATTTAATCACATAAAACAGGAGAGAAATAGACCATCCTGATGTTAACTATAGAATGACATCTTCATCCATAGATAAATTTGATGATAACCATTTTTGATAATGGAGAATTACTACAGTAGAATTCAGGAGTCAGGAGTAAAACTGGCTTTGTGTATATATAAGTAGGTTGGCGTTAAAAATTGTCGTGATGGGAAGGGAACTCCAAAAGAGGTTTTGGGCAACTTTACTTTTCGTTACATATTACTCTTACAGCAGTTGCAGGTTGAATGCAATACAATTAAGGGCGCAGACCCTGCGCCCCTACAGGATTGGCGATGAAACTTTGTACCTCATAACAGCAGGAGGTGCTGTATGAGAAGCCGCTCCGCGTCTACAGTTTTTTCCGTTCACCTACTTAGTTATAGGAAGGGGATTATAGCTAAACAATGACAGGATCAACCTTTGCCAGTGATAATAGACGAAAAATCACATACTGATTACCAGCAAATATGAAACGTCGTGAATTTATAAATTGGGTGGGATTAGGTTGTTTAGCTAGTTCCTTACCTATCGCAATTGCAGCCTGTTCTCCCGAAACCAGTACATCAGCTAATCCTGGATCTAATGCTGCTACTAAAGGCTGGCAAAAGGTGGGTACGGTGGCACAATTAGACAAAACTGGTCAACTATTGGTGGAAAATTCCCCAATTGGTGCAGTATTAGTGGTTGGCACATCTAAAACCGCAAAAAATTTGATTGCTGTGAATCCAACTTGTACTCATCAAGGTTGTACGATCGACTGGAAAGCCAAAGAAAGCAAATTTGTTTGTCCCTGTCATGGAGCAAAATTTGCTCGTGATGGCAAGGCACAAGACGGACCCGCTAAAAAACCACTGAAAACCTACCAAGCCAAAATTGAAGGTAGTTCTGTCTTAGTCCAAGCAACTTGATCTTCCTAAAGAATTTTATATAGCAGGAAGTAGGGGCGCAGGGCCTGCGCCCAGTTAGTACAAGTCCTGCGCCCAGTTAGTACAAGTCCTGCGCCCAGTTAGTACAGGTCTTGCGCCCAGTTAGTACAAGTCCTGCGCCCAGTTAGTACAAGTCCTGCGCCCAGTTAGTACAGGTCTTGCGCCCAGTTAGGAGTCAGAAAAACATTCTTCTCCCTGTTCCCTGCTATATAAATCGCTATACAACACATCAATTCAGTATTCGCAAGTATTTTTGCTAATTTGGTTATGTAAATTAAATACTAGACAATTAATTAAATTAAATTAAAATTATACAAATAACCCGTTAAATTAATAAGAGCTATAATTTTATACTTAGGTTAAATCAAAATGCGTCTAGAGCAGTTGCAAGCCTTTTTGGCGATTGTTCAAACTGGCAGCTTTCAACAAGCAGCAAAACAATGTGGTGTGACTCAATCAACCATTAGTAGGCAAATTCAGGCATTAGAAGCAGATTTAGGGATAGAACTATTTCATAGAACCTCCCATGCCAAATTAACGTTAGGTGGTGAACGATTACTTCCTCGTGTACATAAAATCTGCCAGGAATGGGAGTTGGCTACACAGGAATTAACAGATTTAATTGGAGGAAAGCAACCAGAACTATGTATTGCGGCAATACACTCAGTTTGTGCTTCTTACTTACCACCCGTGTTACAAAAGTTTTGTCATCATTATCCAGATGTCCAATTGCGAGTTACATCATTAGGAAGCGATCGCTCTCTGAAAGTCCTCAAAGATGGTTTGGTAGACTTAGCAATTGTCATGCACAATCGCTTTCTGATCACAGGCAAAGAAATGGCTATAGAATTCCTATACGAAGAACCCATAGAAGTCCTCACCGCAGCCAATCATCCCCTAGCTGAATATGAATCTATCCCCTGGTTAGAGTTAATTCGTTATCCTCAAGTAGTATTTAAGGATGGTTATGGAATGCAACGTCTGATTCAAGATAAATTTGAACAGATGAAAACTACACTTAAAACAGCTTTAGAAGTAAATACCCTAGATGCCTTTCGGGGGGTAGTTCGTCAAGGAGAACTCATTGCCTTACTTCCCCAGTCAGCACTCATAGAAGCCAGATATGACCCCACTCTGGCTGTCCGTTCCCTCTGTGAAAATAGTAATTTACGTCATAATTCCCCCCTGACTCGTCAGGTAGTCATGGTAACAACTCAAGATCGTCTCCACATTCCTCCCATACAATATTTTTGGCAACTTGTCAAGGATAATATTCCTGGAAATTCTAGCAAGAGTTAGGAGTAAAAGAGAATTGTGGAAGGAGTTTCATGATCAATTTGAGCCTATACAGCACTTTTCCTTTAAAATTGCCTTTTTCCACTAACAACTGATAATTAACAACTAACAAATGACTAATAAATTTCGGGAATTTATCCAAAAAGTAGGTAGTGGAAGTCACACATCAGATCATTTAACCCGTGCTGAAGCAGCTACTGCGACAAAAATGATGTTATTATCTGAGGCGACACCAGCACAAATTGGCGCGTTTTTAATTGCCCATCGGATTAAGCGCCCTACTGGGGAAGAGTTAGCAGGAATGTTAGATGCTTACTATGAACTAGGTCCAAAATTGTCGGCAATAGCCCAACCTGTCATCGTTTTGGGTATGCCCCATGATGGCAGAACCCGTACTGCACCCATCAATATCATTACGGCTTTGTTATTAGCTACTGCGGGTCAACCTGTAATTATGCACGGCGGAGATCGCTTACCCACAAAATATGGTTTACCTTTAATCGAGATTTGGCAAGGTTTAGGAATAGATTGGACTGGTTTATCACTGGAACAAACCCAGGGGATTTTTGAAGAAACAGGAATTGGCTTTATTTACACACCCAAACATTTTCCTTTAAATCAAACTCTGTGGGAATATCGTGATCAATTGGGGAAACGTCCACCATTAGCAACAATGGAGTTAATTTGGTGTCCATACATGGGGGAAGCCCATATTATTGCCGGTTTTGTTCATCCACCCACGGAAGCAATGTTTCAAGCCGCTTTAGGATTACGTGGGATGACAAAATATACTTTTGTTAAGGGCTTAGAAGGTAGTTGTGACTTACCACGCGATCGCACAGCCATTGTCGGTTTATCTTCATCAAATCCAGAAACATTAACCCGTCTGCAACTTTCACCCCGTGAATATGGCTTTACTACTAAAAATGTTCCTCTAACTACTACAGAAGAACTCATTCAAGATATGCAAGGGGTTTTGATAGGAAAAGCCAGCGAATTAATGCAAACAGCCCTCTGGAATGGTGGTTTTTACCTATGGCGCAGTGGGATTTGTCCAGATATGCAAGCTGGTATAGACAAAGCCGCCGAATTAATTACCAGTGGTCTATTAGCTGCTAAACTGCACCAAATCAAGATGTTGCTGAGTTAAATTTATAATCCATTCTTTCTTCTAACTCCTGACTCGGTGACTCCTACTATTCCTAATTAATCCGCTTACTAAGCAGATCATCATAATGTCGCACTTCTAATAGCTGGTTTTTTTCACCCACAATGACAACAGTAGGAGAGTAACATTTTAACTCTTCCATAGTAAACTGCCCGTAAGTCATTATAATCAAGCGATCGCCAACTACGCCTAAACGTGCGGCTGCTCCATTCAATTCAATAGCTCCTGAATTAGCTGGAGCGGATATGGCATAAGTAATAAAACGCTCGCCATTAGCAATATTCACTACTTGTACTTGCTCGTAAGGGAATATACCAGCTTTTGCCAAGAGAACCTCGTCAATGCTGATACTGCCCACATAATTAATATTTGCCGCTGTGAGTGTACAGTTATGAATTTTTGCTGATAAGAGAGTGCGCTGCATTTGATTTTAAATTTTTTTTTTGCAACCAGTGAGAGATGGGGGAATGAGATCAGTAGGTTCTTACTAATTATTCCAGAATAATCGGTTTAAGTAGTCAGACAGAATTAATTACACAATGTCATTGGGAATGGAAAGAAGTGAAATGAAGCAATTCCAAGGGTTATGATTGCTTCCCTTCGCTCGCAATGACTGTAAATATTTTTGTCCAATTACTTAGTGGGTAATGAGTAATTCACATTACCATCACCCATAGTCTATTATGCTTTAGCTTTAGCTGCTTGAATGAACTTTTCTACTAAGGGGGCTACCTTATCAACATCCTGCCAACCGAGAATTTGTGTTACCTTTTTTTCCAAATTTTTATAACTACGGAAAAACTCGGCAATTTCTTCCAGTTTATGAGGGGCTATGTCTTTAAGGGACAATACATGAGCATAGCGCGGATCTTTATCGGGAACACAAAGAATTTTTTCATCGCGATCGCCACCATCAATCATTTCCAAATAACCAACCGGTCTAGCGGCAATAACGCAACCGGGAAATGTTGGCTCATCCATGATCACCATACCATCTAACGGATCGCCATCATCAGCCAAGGTATTGGGGATAAAACCATAATCATAAGGATACTTAACTGAAGAATAGAGAACCCGATCTAGGGCAAACGCTTGTAAATCCTTATCGTATTCGTATTTATTTTTACTTCCACCAGCAATTTCAATCAGGACATTAATTACACCTGGCTTTGGTTGGGCGGGAATCAAAGATAAATCCACAATAAAACTCCTTTACTAAAAGTGAATCAGCGGTAGCAGCCATTTTCGCTCCCAGTGTAAGATCTTAAAACATTGTGGATCTCTTCCTCAACATTCCTTCTAAAATACTGGTAAATTTCATAAGAGAAATCCACAAAAAAGATGATCCTAGTGCTTACGCATTGACAAAGTTTTCTAAATATGTAATGTAGATTTTATCTCTTGTAGGGTGCGTCAGACCCAATAATTTGGTAAAAAACAGATTTCCTCTATCTGACGTGGTTGGTGAGCTTGCCGAACCACACCCTACTCAATATGTAATGTGGATTTTATCTCTTGTAGGGTGCGTCAGACCCAATAATTTAGTGAGGGACTTCCAAGAAATAAATTATCCTGATTAACGAACCACGGAGGCGCAGAGGACACAGAGGAATAAGGGTTTGAGAGATTTTTGCGTTAGGTGGTTTATCGGTTGTCAAGAGATTGCTTCCTTTCACTCGCAATGACAACTCATGCAGCACAGGTTTATTAGAGACTTCCAATCAAAAAAATATCCCAAAATTTCTTGTGGTGCGGGACGAATTGCCCGCTAATCATCAAGGACGGGCAAGGATGCCCATCCCACAAAATTGGATCATTTTTTTTGTGGAGTTCTCTAAATGACCCACAAAAAAGGCTCAAGAAGAAAACTCCCTACCCCTAATCCTCTGCTTTAAGTCTTAAATTCTGCTGTATATTCTAATCTCCACGAATAGGTAGATTGTAAGTTAAGGATGGTTGATTGTTTTCAACATTAACAGAAGAATAGTGGGCAATGATAAATACTGGTAAAGTGAGAGTGATCAAAGCGATCAGTGTTCCCACGATGTCTGCCAAACGCTGGGAATATGTATCGGAAGAATTGGCAGACGGGCTATTTAAATTCATACAAAGTTGCAATTAATTCAGAATCACGAGTAGGTTGACTCTCTGGAAAAGAGTGTCTATACTATTCTAACTATTTTTTTACAATAAAGCGTAATGTCAGGGATAACTGACATTTTTGATCATTCAGAAATTCCGTAGGGGCGCAGGGCTTGCGCCCAGAAATTGATATGTCCTGCGCCCCTAAATTGGTGATTACACCAAAACTATACAGCTACTTTTTGTGCTGTAGTTGATTCTTCAGATTGTGGAGACTCTTGTTTTTCTTGATTTCCCTGTTCTGAATCACTGTTTGGTTGAACTAGTTGGAGGTGAATATTATTCACTTGATTAATAAATAGTTCTATTGCCTGACTTACTCTTTGTTGTTGTTTACCTTCTTCTGAAATATCATAACAACGATAGGCTGGGCTAATTCCCAAAATAAACTTTTCCTGTTCAGCTTCTAATAATTCAACGGCTTTGTTAGCAGCCATCCAATTTTTCTCAAAAGGAAATGAGGTAACGATACTAGCAACAATGGAAGCAACGGCTGGGCAAATAACAGGCAGCCATTTTAACCAACTTTGTCCTGCCTCTAATTTATCTACCAACACTAAAATTGGTGTTACACCTGACAAAATAACGGTAGAAATTTGCAAAACATAGTAAAGAGTTCTGGCAAGATTTCGAGAACTTTTATAGTCGTCAATCAACTCTTGCGAATATTCTAAAGCTTTGGCTCGTGCCGGCAAAACTGTATTATAGTCCAATGTAGTACCATTGCTTAATAGAGATGTATAGAGTTCAGCTTTTTTGGAAAGCTCAGTTTTTTGTGATTCCTTTTTAGCATTATTTACCGATTGTCTATTGAAAAGAAATAAACCAATCGAAACAGTTAAAGCAACGGAGGCAGCAGTTACATATTGTGGATTACTAGAATCAACATAAATAATGAAGCCTGATGTTATCGCAACTGCGCCTAATAAGTAATCAATCAACTTGAAAAAAAACAACATATTTTTGCCTGGTGTAGTTATTGGGATAATGTTGAATTCGTCACTGAGAAAAGTTGTTGCAAAATAGTAATTTTACAAACAATGATGTATATTACACGAAAGTAACAATATTGACAAGTTGTACTAACTGTCAATATTGTCAATAGTATAATTTAACGCTTAAATAGCCGTGCTATATCTTTTGCGCGTACCTATGGCTAAGGTTAAAACCAAAAATGTTAAACCTCCTGCTAGATATAAAGGATAGCCATAGGTAATGGGTTGGGATTGGTGAACTATCATCCCCGCAATCACTGGACCAATACCGTTGGAAATACTTAAATAGGATGCGTTTAATCCTAATACAGTTCCCTGATCTTGTGGTCGAGCATTGAGAGAAATCAATGTACTAATCATGGGTTGGACTAGGGCATTAAAAAGCGCAAATAGGATGCTAACTACAATAAAATAATTGATGCTAGGCCAAACAGGCATTAACAAAAATGATAAACTGCGAACAAATAAGCCTAAAAATAATATCTTGACAACATTAAATTTACGACTGAGGACAGATACTCCCCAAGTTTGCATGATTACTCCTAATGTGCCAAAAACTAAAAATAAGAGTGTTAAAGATTTATTATTTTGATGTAAAACTTGGATAAAGTATGGTTGAAAGGCATAGGTGAACATGGTAAATGTTGTCCCGGTGCAAAAGTTAATGAATAATAAAATGCCAATTCCTGGCATGGCAAATCCTTTAATTAAATTTTCTAACCCTAAATCAAAGATATTCGTAGCCTTTGGAGATTTATTTTGTAAGGTTTCTGGTAATAAGAAGATTGTCATTAACATCGCTATCATAGCAACTGCACCGGAAACTAAAAATGCCGTTCCTAAAGAAATTTGCTGTGCTACTAAACTCATAACTGGACCAACAATAAATCCTAATCCCATCGCCGCACCATAAATCCCAAATGCCTGAGCGCGATTTTTTTGGCTGGTAACATCAGAAATAACGGCTTGGGCAACTGAAGCATTTCCACCTGTGATACCATCTAAAAATCTGGCGAAAAATAGTAATATTGCTGTTGTGGCAGTTCCTGCGATAGTATTAGCAATTACTGTTCCTGCTAAACTGATTATTAATAATGGTTTCCGCCCAAATCTGTCGGAGAGTTTACCAATTACAGGAGTGGCGAAAAACTGAGCAATAGAATATGTTGAGAATAATAAACTGGTTTGGAAATCATTTAAACCAAATTGTTTACCATAAAGATAAATTATGGGGATGAGAATTGTAAAACTCAGGGAATTAATAAAGGCAATTAAGGCGGTAATCCAAAAAATTCGATTCATTTTTGATTAAATATATTTATCTTTAGTCATCTTACCATTGACCAGACTTTTACTTACTGCTCATAAAATTTAAATTACAGAGATTTCTTTGCAAGCCAGAAAAACACTTGCATTCACGAGTTCATATTCAAATCCATAATGGACAATTCAAAATTATGGGTATGGGTGCATGGCATTCCTATTGGTATGATCCTTCCCATCTGTTACTGACGATTCCTTGGATTGGCTTTTTTTTGCCGATTTGTGGCGCTTATGTAGCTATTACAGCAGTTTGCGATCGCTTAGGGACTTCCAATTAAAAAAATACCCAAAAATTTCTTGTGGTGCGGGCTGAAAAGCCTGTTAATCATCAAGGACAGGCAGGATGCCCATCCCACAAAATTGGGTAATTTATTTTTTGGTGTTCCCTTATTGGTTAGGAGGAAATTGTATTGCTAAGGGACTTCCAAATAAAAAAATACTCAACCACCTAACGCAAAAATCTCTCAAACCCTTATTCCTCTGTGTCCTCTGCGCCTCTGTGGTTCGTTAATCAGGATAATTTATTTCTTGGAAGTCCCTAATGCTAAACCAGGTTCTTTTTTAGATGCTTTTTTCTTTATCTTGGACGGTAATGCACATTATTGATGAGTCCAGTCCTCTGTATGGGATAACTTCAGCATTATTAAGCTAACATCAGGTTTTGCTGATTGGGATTGATGAAACTCATTACCCGTCAAAATAAATTTGACGAACTACTAGGGGTAAAGCAAGAGCTAAATCCCTACAAATCTAGGTTTTTCGTAATTTTCCAAAAGTCCATATTTCAACCATGTTGAGTATAATAAGATTTTGTGGAATCATCAATTTGTAGATATTATGTACCATACGCCTGATGGACATCGTTACTGTGACTATACGCATTTTCACGATGTCTTACCAGTTTAATTGATGCTGTTTAAGTTACGGTAAAAATGTCTAATCAAGTTTGGTTGTCACAGTTAAAATTACATCGAGCGATCGCTGTTATTCGCGCCCCGAAGATGGTATGGGGTGAGAAAATGGCTTTAGCTGTAGCATCTGGAGGAATGCAGTTAATTGAAATTACCTGGAATAGCGATCGCGCACCGGAATTAATTGCCCAACTCCGTGCTAAATTACCTAACTGTATGATTGGTACGGGGACTTTATTTAATGTTCAACAGTTACAAGAGGCGATCGCCTGTGGGGCGCAATTTCTCTTCAGTCCCCACACGGATATAGATATGATTCAAGCTGCATTAACCGCAAATATCCCCATTATTCCCGGTGCATTGACACCCACAGAAATTATTACCGCTTGGAATCATGGTGCAAGTTGTGTCAAAGTGTTTCCGGTACAAGCAGTGGGCGGAACTAGCTATATCAAGAGTTTACAAGGACCCCTTGGGCATATTCCCCTAATTCCTACGGGGGGTATAACATTAGAAAATGCTCAAGATTTTTTACAAGTGGGTGCAGTAGCGGTGGGGTTAAGTGGCGAATTATTCCCCACAGAATCAGTATTACAGGAAAATTGGCAAGCTATCAGTGAACAAGCCAGAATCCTCATGCAGAGGTTACATTAGAGGTAAAGCGCATTGCTAAACCCCTTCAAATTATGGCGTTGCTGAATTGGCGTATGATTTTTGGAGGTAGAGACGTTCCATGGAACGTCTCTACAAGAGTCTTGAACGTATGCAAAATTATTTTCATCCCTAAAATCAGCAACGCCCAAATTATTAACGATAGATGAGTAGTAATAGCGCAAGCGCTGACTTATCAGCTTCTAGCACTCATCCTAATCATTTAGGGACTTCCAAGAAATAAATTATCCTGATTAACGAACCACAGAGGCGCAGAGGACACAGAGGAATAAGGGTTTGAGAGATTTTTGCGTTAGGTGGTTGAATATTTTTTTATTTGGAAGTCCCTTAGTTCCTCTGATGGAAAAAATTAGTGACATCCTTTCATCTTTATCTGTGGGATCACTTATATTAATCAATGACTTAGGTGAAATTGAATATATTGGTTAATTATTGACTTTTCATTGCTAAAAGCCTAAATTTACCTACAAATATTGATGAGAGAATAGCGATCGCATTCTCCATAGCTACAGAAAAGCGATACATCAATTGATAACTTCTGAAACCGTAATTACAGATATGGTATGATTTTTAAAACTAGTTTTATAAGCAATGGCTTTAGCTATAACTTGGGGATTTTTGCCTTTGCGAATTTCCGATAAAATATCTGTATCAATTAAAGTTTTATTTTTCAATATTAATTTATTATTTTTTAGGGTCTATGTTTTAACATATCTTCAATTAGTTGATCAACTAATTCCGCATCATCTGACCATTTGCCAATAAATGAATCGTTGAGAATTTCTGGTTGAGTAAGTTGCTCAATCATGGCTTTAATTAAATCTGAGATTTGACAATGATTAGTCTGGGTTAATTGTTGTATTTTGTCATAGGTTTCTTGATCTAGTTCTATTTCTATTTTTTTCATAATTAGGAATTGAGCGCATTGCTGATATCTATCAACTTAAGCCTTAAGCCAGGGAATAAATTCCCTGTCTCATAGCTAAAGTCCGTTAAAACGGACTAATAAATTTACCCAGTTTTTAGTCATCTTTAGATGACTTTCGCTATGAGACTGGGAATTCATTCCCAGACGGGATAGGGGTTTTTACGACTGATTACACCCTACAATTAAACGCCGGCGTGACCTAATGCAATACCTGTCACCAACATTCCCAAAACCAAAAATGGTTGAGCGCTGGCTTGATATTTGACATCATTGGCTATGGGGTCACGAAGAAAATACATATCTTGGAAAGTGATTTGGGGAATGATTAATAATACGAGAATCGCTGCATATAAATTCTCGTGAATACTCACCAAATAACCTGCGACCAAACCTTGAAATAAGTCAATCATGACGACACAAATCAAAGCCGCATTTTGGATGCCAAACATAACTGGTAATGATTGTAATCCTAATTGGCGATCGCCTTCCACACTCTTAAAATCATTAACAATGGCAATACCTAAACCAGCCAAACTGTAAAATAGAGTCAGAACCACAATTGTCCAATTCAATTCCCCAAATAAAGCATGACCAGCCCACCAAGGTAAAGCAATATAACTTGCACCCAAAGCATAATTTCCTAACCAACCATTTTGTTTTAATTTCAATGGTGGTGCAGAATAGATATAGGCAATGAAACTACCAAAAACAGACAACAGTAAAACATTAGGAACTGAATGACCTGCCCATAAATCTAAGGTGTAAGCCACTCCATATCCTAATAATACTAAAAGCACGAATTGGCTAATTACTTGCTTTTCCGAAATTCTCCCCGAAGGTATAGGACGATAAGGTTCATTAATCGCGTCAATTTCCCGGTCATAATAATCATTGATGGTTTGGGTATAACCAGTCAACAACGGACCAGAAAGCAACATACACAGGGCAGACTTCAAAACATTTTCTAAAGTCCAGGTATAGTTACCAGAAGAAGCCGCACCGCAGACCACACCCCAAATTAGGGGAATCCAGGTAATCGGTTTCATCAATTGCAAGCGAATTTTCCAAATAGAAGTTTCCCCAGCACTCGCACCTTTCATTCCCAGCAATTGCCGAGTTTTTGCATTGCGGTCTTCTGTAATTGTAACTTCTGGATTTGGAGATTCTACAGCCTCATTCGGCTGCGAATTGGGATTAATGGGAGTTGATTCAGACATAAGGTGTAATGGTAATTGGTAATAGGTGATTGGTAATAGGTAATGGGTAATTGGTAATTATTGCCCAGTCCCCAATCCCCAGTCCCCAATCCCTAAAAAGAAATTATCAAATAACTATTTTGAAACTTTGCACCTGTGACAGGTTTCCCACTTAAAGCCGGGGGAAGGAAGATATTACGTCTTTGATCTCCGGCTTCTACGGTGACTTCTGGACCCTGTTGAATAAGCTTGACTTGTTTTTTGTCAAACCCAGGCAAAAATAAGCGTACTTGGCGATTATGTACGTCAATTTCAATTGGTTGGTTAGCTTGTAATGCTTGCTCGACAAAGTTGGGTAAAGCATCTATCAGAGGTTGCCATTCACCATTGACAACATCAGGAACTATGCTCACAGGTAGAGGTGCAAATTCCTCGGATAAATTGGTATTTTCTCCACCAGGAACTAAAATTGCTCCACCAATAGTTAAACCAATTTGTTGAGCGCTTCCCCACAAATAACGGGAATTTGCCACATCAATGGGTTCTGATGTTGTCACCAAAAAAGCAGCAACGCGCCGAGGATTAGCTAAGGCAGCTTTACCTTCTTCGAGGAAATTATTAACTTGGTTAGTGGGTTGAGAGAAATTATCAGCAGTCCAATTAAAATTAAACAGGCTGCTAATTAAAGGTTGCGTTACAGGAGATTCGGAAATTGTTTTCCCTAAATCGGAGTTAACAAACAATTGTCGGAATCTTCTCATATACCAACTTAAAGATTCTGGCATTCCCAACATTCGCAAACTGGCAGCGTCGCCCGTACCATCATAAATAATCGCGTCATATTTGCCACTGGCATCATATTCACGAATCGCATTGAGAGCGAGGGCGTTGTCCATGCCCGGTAATACTACCAATTCTTGCCCATAAACCTCTTTAAAAATTGGTGTACGGAGATATTGAGCCTCTAATTTTTTCACTTCTTCCCAGTTGCGTTCTAGCAGTACAGATGCTTGAAACTGTACTGCTTGGAGATTGGGAGAGATGTCCTGGGGGTCAGGAGTCAGAGTAGTATTGAGTAGAATTGACAATGTTGGATCTGCTAGTCCTGCTAGGAGTACCCGTTTGCCTTGTGTTGCCAAACTAATGGCTGCGGCGATCGCTATCTTACTGCGAGCGATGCCGTTTTTGCCCAAAAACGTCAGTATCAAGGCCATTACTTAATTTCCAATTTTGCCGATCTTGTCAATAACAACTTAGCACTCAACCAATCTTCTTAGCCTCTGCTATAAGTTGTTTTGACTAAGCTGGTCTGATTTCATCTTCAAAAAACCAAGTGGAGGAGTTGTCGTCAAACTTGACTACCACACCAATTCCTTTACCATCTGTGACTTTGTAGCCTTCGATAGTGCCAATTTTGCCGAGTTTTTGAGCGATAGTAGAGGATACGCGATCGCGCAAACGAATCACCTTAACTTTCTGTCCGATGTCCATGATCTAGTTAAAATAAAATAATCCAAATCTCAGTGTAGCTGAATCTGGCACTCTGTTTTCATTGTTCATGGCTTAAAATTAAATCAGTAAGCAAGTAGGTATACTCTTATGTTTGTTACAGCCCAACAGCTAGAACAACAAATGCCCGATGCGACTCGTTTATTAAGTGATGAGCCGGAAATGGAAAGTTCTTTGCATTATATGCAGTTCCTATTATTGGTAACTAGCTTAGAGTGGTTATGGCGTGATCGCTGGGAATAGATCCTGATACAATACTGTTCGGTTAAGACTAAAAAGCAAAAATACGTAGGTTGGGTTGAGGAACGAAACCCAACATTTTCAATTCACTTCGTTCCATATGGCTAACGCCACGCTTTGCTAACGCAATGACATTGTGTAATTAATTCTGTCTCACTACTTATTTGCGATCGCTAGGCGTAAGTGAGTTGGCGTTAAAAATTGTCGTTATGGCAAGGCAAGAGGCAATGGGCAAGAGTAAAGAAGTTTTCGGCGATTTTACGTTTCTTTACACAGTTTGGTTTTATTGTGTTCACCTACTTAGATCCTGATAGTGTGGTTAATTAGGAAAAAACTATGACTACAACCATAAAGTTAACCGATGTCACCATCGAATATCCTAGCTCTGATGGAGAACCCGTGGCAGAAACCTATATACATCTCTATGCGATTTTAACTACTTTAGAAGTTTTAAAACAGTACCTAGCAGGAAGACAAGCAACGGTACTCGCAAATCAATTTTTATACTATGCTCAAAGTTTTCCGAAATTAAGAGTAGCACCAGATGTGATGGTAATTTTTGATGTGCCACCTGGAGGTAGAGATAATTATAAGGTCTGGGAAGAAGGTCAAGTTCCCCAAGTTGTCTTGGAAATGACCAGTGCCGGAACTCAAAGGCAGGATCAAGAGCAAAAGAAGTTATTGTATGAACAATTAGGGATTTTAGAATATTGGTTATTTGACCCGAAAGGAGAATGGATTAACAAAAAGTTACAGGGGTATCGTTTACAGGATGAGATTTATCAACCCATTACCGATAGTTTATCTCAGCCGTTGGGATTGCGTCTAGAAGTGGAAGGGGAGCTTTTAAGATTTTACCGTCTTGATACAGGTGATAAATTACTCATACCTACAGAATTGGCAGAAAAGGCTGAAAGTGAACGCCAAAGGGCTGATGATGCGGAGGCTAAAGTAGCAATTTTGGCTCAACGGTTAAGGGAGTTAGGTATTGACTCTGATAGTTTGTAAGTAATTACCTGAGATAGATAAAATTTCACTTATCTGAAAATTAATCGTCAACAATTGCACTCGTATGGTATAGAATGCCAAAATGACTTTTTTCCGGTGTGTAATGGTGCTATAAGAATGACACTTTCCCTGAAAGATAATTTAAATTGGTTACAAGTGCAGCGTTATTGCGAACTCCTGCACGTCTTAGTTGGACGGACGCTGAAAGTCCGTTATCGGGGGTCTTTTCTAGGAGTTTATTGGTCACTATTGAACCCATTGATTATGACAGGGTTGTATACTGCCATCTTTGGTGCTACCTTTGCATCCTACTATGGTCACTCCATCATTAACTATATGCTGGCAGCGCTGACAGGACTGTTAGTAATTAATTTTTTCTCCGCTTGCACATCCCAAGCTTTAACCAGCGTAGTCGGCAATGGTGCATTATTAAATAAGATTCAGTTACCAGTTAGTGTTTTTCCGGTATCAATGATTTCGTCCAATGTCTTTCAATTTTCAGTGGGAGCATTTCCGTTACTAGCAATTATGACATTGATTAATTCCAAAAGTCTCATCAATGTCATCGCTTTAGTATTTCCATTTTTAGCATTAATTTTAGTTTCTACAGGAGTCGGTTTTTTAGTCAGTGCTTTGTACGTATTTTTCAGGGATTTACCTTACTTTTATGAATTGGTAGTATTTGTAATTTGGATTAGCAGTCCGATCTTTTACCCAGCAGCTATTGTTCCCAAGCCGGTAAAACAGTTTTTAGGTTTGAACCCCTTATCCCCAATCATCGAAAGTCTCCGTCAGATTACATTATCAGGTTCTCCACCAGATTTAGGTCTGATTTGGGGGGCTTTACTGAGTGGCATCATTATTTTAGCCTTGGGATGGACTTGTTTTCACCTGTGGCGGCATCAATTTATGGATTTGCTGTAAGAGGATGTTTGAAAAGTTTTTAATGTATAAACAAACCCCTCTCCAAACCTCTCCCCGAAGCGGGGAGAGGCTTTGAAACCCCCCTTCCCGTCCTTCGGCACGCTGCGCTAACGTAGGGAAGGGGGGCAGGGGGGTTAGGTTTTTGGAGATTATCGGTTTGATCTAATACTTTTCAAACAACCTCTAAGAGGATGTTTTAAAAGTGGTATTCCGTAATTTTCATCACATTGCTACCCCCTTAGTCCCACCTTTACAAGGGGGGAAACAATAAAAATCCAGTTCCCTCCCCTTTACAAGGGGAGGGTTAGGGAGGGGTAAAAAATATTTGATACATCAAGCATAACTTTTCAAACACCCTCTAACATAGCTATCGTTTGGTAATTGCATAAGTAGGTGAACACAATAAAACCAAACTGTGTAAAGAAATGTAAAATCGCCCAAACCCTCTTCACTCTTGCCTCTTGCATGAGTGCCTTTTGCCTTTCCATAACGACAATTTTCAACACCAACCTACTTAGGAATGTGAATTAAATAAGGTGCAAAAGTAGGGTGTGTTAGCGACAGCGTAACGCACCATTCCAGGTTACATCAGAATTGCAGGTTATTAAATTTGCGTTCCTTAGACTAGAACCTGATAGTTTATAATTAACCAAAGATAGTAATTTATCCTAATAAAATCTATGGCTTTAACCGCACAAGAAATAGAAGCATTAATGCCAGATTGCACTGAACTACTCAGCGACGAACCAGAAATGGAAAGCTCTTTACACTATACACAACTATTAATATTAGTAACTTGTTTAGAATGGTTATGGCGTAATAGAGAAGATTTTTTTATTGGTGCAAATCTTAGCGTTTACTATAGCCGACAACAGTTAAAAAATCGAGACTTTAGAGGACCAGACTTTTTTTTAGTTAAAGATACGGAAAAACGTCCACGTCTTTCTTGGGTAATATGGGAAGAAGATGGTAAATATCCCAATGTAATAATTGAATTACTTTCTGATTCTACAGCGAAGGTAGATAAGGGATTGAAAAAACAGTTGTATCAAAATCAATTCCGCACCCCTGAGTATTTTTGGTTTTCCCCGAATACCTTAGAATTGGTAGGATGGCGATTAACAGACAGTGAGTATAAAACTATTCCAGCATCAGAAAATGCCTGGTATTGGAGTCAGGAGTTAGGTTTATATCTAGGGGTTTGGGAAGATAAGTTAAGATATTTTACTGTTGAAGGAAAATTAGTCCCTACACCAGAAGAAGCTAATTTAGAAGAGATTAAAAAAGCTGAATTTGAACATCAAAGGGCTGAACTTGAACGTCAAAGGGCTGAATCTGAACATCAAAGGGCTGAATCTGAACGTCAAAGGGCTGATGACGCAGAGAATAAAGCAGCTATTCTAGCGCAAAAATTAAGGGAGTTAGGTATTGAAGCCGATATTTTATAACTAATGATCTTTATGATATATTTCAGGACTTACGCACTGTACAAATTTACAATGACGTGAATGAACGAAAATCAGTCGTTTCAGGCTTTTGGCGATTAACTTCCGATTGATAGCGATAGCTTCGCTTGCCGGAGGCATCACTAAAAATCGTGTAGGAACGCCCGAAAACTATAGACCATATTTGGTACTTTCTATCAATGCGTAAGTCCTAAAATTATCAGCTAAATAGGAGATGGTAAAAATGATTACAGCAAAAGAAGCAGTACGTTTGCGATAGCGCAAGCACTGACTTGTCAGTTCGCTCGGTGTAGATCCTGATAGTATAAATTAGGAAAAAACGAATTAGGAAAAAACGAGGTGTATACTAATCACAAGGAATTAAAAATTGTTATCAACTGTGGAGATTATACGTAAGATAGTCAAACTAAGGCGGATTCTACCAGTAGATGAAAAATGGTGGGGGAAATTCGACTTACTGAGAACTTTAGTCCGTCGGGATTTGGAAGCAAGGTATAAAGGTTCTGTATTAGGCAATTTGTGGCCTCTACTTAATCAGTTATCACAATTACTAATTTACACCTATGTATTTTCCATAGTGCTGAAGGTGAAACTGCATACTTTAAAGGGTTTACCAGAAAATAATTTTACCTTTGGCTTGTGGCTATTTGCGGGGTTATTACCCTGGATTGCTTTTACAGGTGGACTTATGCAGTCTGCTGGTTCAGTAATAGGACAGCCGAATTTAGTTAAGAAGGTGGTATTTCCTCTGGCATTGTTACCTCTAGTGCCAATTTTATCAACGTTTATTGAAAGTTCCTTTGGTTTAATGGCGTTGATATTTTTCGTAGCTATCACGACTCATACTTTACATACTACCTTGGCTCTGTTACCCTTAGTTTGGCTGACACAGTTATTATTAACTGCTGGGTTGGGTTATTTGACAGCGGGGCTAACAGTGTTTTTGAGAGATATTCCACAAACAATGGGAGTATTATTAAATGTGTGGATGTACTTGACACCGATTATCTATCCGGCTTCAGCAATTCCTGAAGCCTTCCGAAAATGGGTGTTTTGGTTAAATCCCATGGCAGCTATAGCAGAAGTTTATCGGGATATAGTTTTAGTGGGGGAGGTACAGCATTGGAGTGAGTGGGGTGTAGCTTCGGCGATATCAGTTATGATATTTTATTGTGGGTTTACAGTTTATAAGCGATTGCGTCCAGCATTTGCTGATGTATTGTGAACATTAAGAATGGCACTGTGGTTATTGTTTTTAATTTGTGAGGATTAACAGTAAAAGCATGGGAGAAGAAATTGCAATTTCCCTAAAAAATGTATCAAAGTGCTTTAAGCGTTATGCTCGTCCTGTAGATAGGCTTAAAGAATTGTTGTTACCTGGAAAATCCTATGCACAGGAGTTTTGGGCTTTAAGAGATATTAACTTAGATATTTGTAAAGGCGAAACTTTTGGGATTATCGGACAAAATGGATCTGGTAAAAGTACACTTCTACAAATTATTGCGGGGACACTAACACCAACTACAGGACAAGTATTAGTTAATGGCAGAGTTTCGGCTTTATTAGAATTAGGAAGTGGTTTTAATCCTGAGTTTACTGGGAGGCAAAATGTATTTTTTAATGGACGTATTCTAGGTTTAAGTCAGGAAGAAATAGAAAATAAGTTTGATGATATAGCTGCTTTTGCCGATATTGGGGATTTTATCGATCAGCCAGTAAAAACTTATTCTAGTGGTATGTTTGTCAGGTTAGCTTTTGCTGTAGCAGTAAATGTTGAACCAGATATTTTAATTGTTGATGAGGCTTTAGCGGTTGGGGATATGTTCTTTCAACATCGTTGTATCCGCAAAATGCGTGCATTGATGGATTTTGGAGTCACAACTTTATTTGTTTCCCATGATCCTAGTACAATAAAAACATTATGTAATTGGGCAATCATGATTCATGATGGGGCAATAATTAGCACTGGTTCACCAAATATAATAATTAAAAAATATTTAAAATTAGCGACAGAATTAGATATGGGTTTAACACAGATAGATACAAAATTGGAACAAGAGCCAAATAGGGAATTTCTAGATGTAACCCAAGATAATAAATCACATTTGTCGCCTACTTATGATAAAACACCTATTGATAAAAATCCTGGAAATTTATTCCGCAGAGGAAGCGGAAAAGCTAGAATTGAAGGTATTAAGTTACTGAATAATTTAGATGACAATGTTGGTGAAAGTTCTATCTTTGAATTTAATCAAGAGGTTGTGCTATTAGTAAGAATAAAAGTTTATGAACATCTCGAAAGTTGCATGATAGGTTTCATTATTTGTGATAAAAATGGAAACGAAATTATTGGTAGTAATACTTATGAAGAGAACATTAAAATTGATGAATTACAACCAAATGAAGAATTGGAAACTAAATTTAAATTTAGTTTGCCTTTAAGACCAAGTTCATACAGTGTGACAGTTGCAGTAGCTCAGGACTATGAGACTTTAACCTTAGATTGGATTGATAATGCGTTAGTATTTCAGGTGCTGCCTCCGAATACAAATAAAAAAATTACCGCTCTTGTGGATGTTAGGATGGAGGTAGAAGTCAGGGGAAACGCATCTAAATTTTATTGACAAAATACCGATTTAATGTATAAACCAATAAATCCCAATTTATCCTTTGATTGATTTTTTCAGAGTCATAGTGATGGACTAAAATATTGTCAATAACGGTCGTTAATGCGAATATTTTGGTCATTATTGAGATTAAATTGCCCTTATTGATAAGATGCGTTTCCCCTGAGGTAGAAGTGTTGAAATTAAATCAAATTAATTAGAGAGAGTATATGCACCAAAGTTCAATAGATAAAATGCAGTCCTTTAAGGATAAATACCTCCAAGATAAGCAATCGGACAAACTCATTATATTTGATCTAGGTAGTCAAAATATCGGAGGATCTTACAGTCCTATTTTCGAGTCCCCAAACTGGGAATATTTTGGAGTAGATGTAGAAGCAGGAGAAAATGTAGATATTGTTATCAGTAATCCTTATAGATGGGATGAAATACAGTCTGGTTCTGTTGATGTCCTAATCTCTGGACAGACATTAGAACATATTGAATATTTCTGGATCACAATAATGGAGATTGCTAGAGTCTTAAAGTCTGATGGAATATGCTGTCTTGTTGCACCTTCGAGCGGTTACGAACACAGATATCCAGTAGATTGCTGGAGGTTTTATCCAGATGGTATGAGAGCAATAGCAGAATTTGCTAAACTCGAAGTCTTAGAGACATTTACTCAGTGGAAAGATGAAGATTATGCTGATGGTAGTAATGTTTGGCATGACTCTGTTTTAATAGCAAGGAAGCCACTTGATAATAAAGAATTAGTGATTGAATCTCAGCATTTTAACGAACGTTATCTTGAGATTTTAACGGAAAGAGGACAAACAGATTTATATCGGTTTCAGTTGCAGCGTTCTCAATCTGATCTAGCAAATTTGCAAAGTAAACTTCATCAGACAGAATATTATGCCCAACAATATAAATCTGAATTAGAGGTTTATAAATCTGAATTAGAGGTTTATAAATCTGATTTAGAACAATCTCAGCAATGTATAAAAGCTATGGAGAGTAGTAAGTTTTGGAAGCTCAGAAAGGTTTGGTTTAAATTTAAGGAGCTTACAACAAAATAAGGTATAATTTATCATCAAAATACAATATGCCTTATGTGAGTTGGAGTGGCAAAAAAGAAGTGGGAAATCTCTTAGAATTGGTAAATCACAACTATGAAAAAAATGAATTATAAGCATTTCTTTAAGAATAATTTACTCAGAAAAATATCTGAGATAACTACTTTTAGACAGTACCCTATTTGGATTGATGGTGCAAGTTTTACTCTCGCCGGAACTGAGTTCTTCATGACCCATAATCCAGAGGATTTAAAGCGTTTACAAACAACAGAGGAGAGATTCCTGCTCGGTAAGACTCGTAACCTAGTAACAAACACTGTTGCTATGCGAGACTCAGAGAGTATCAAGCAAATTGTAGATATTGGTATTTATAAAGGAGGTAGCATAGCTTTGTATGCCTTGTTATTTAGTCCTTTAAAGTTGGTTGGTATTGAATACTCCACAGAACCTGTAGAACCTTTAGATAAGTTTATTACTAAAAATGGGTTACGAAGGCAAGTTAGCACCTACTACGGTGTAAATCAAGCGGACAGTAAGCGGTTAATACAAATTGTGGATGCTGAATTTGGTGGAGTGCAGCTTGATCTAGTTATAGATGATGCATCACATTATTATGCTGAAACGAGATCCTCTTTTGAAACACTTTTTCCAATGTTAAGACCTGGAGGGATTTATATTATTGAAGATTGGGGCTGGGCTCATTGGGCAGGGGATGAGTGGCAAAATAGCAAGTATTTCCCGGCAAGCAGCCCTTCGTTGACTAATTTGTTGATAGAAATTTCCATGTTGTGTGCATCTCGACCTGACTTAGTGGCAAGCTTACAAGTTGAACATTCGGTGATTACAGTGCGGAGAGGTAATGCTCAATTTGAAGCAGAAGAATTTAAATTGGAACAACAATATTTGAATCGAGGTAATAAATTTGAACCAATAATATGATGAAATTTAATGAAAGAACTAGTAGAGTTGACCGGAATTCGCTTTTTCGCTGCTTTTGTTGTCTGTGCTTACCACTTTAGTCCCGGCTTTGGACTTACTAACGTGAGTACAATCTTGCGACCAGCAGCAATGTCTGCTGTGTCATTGTTTTTCATTTTGAGTGGATTTATTCTTAGTTACAGTTATCTAGAAAAACTGCAAACTATCAAATTGAGGTATTTTTTCTGGGCTAGATTTGCGAGATTAGCTCCAGCCTTCGTGACTGTCATGATTGCAATGATTCCAATACGTCTACTCTTTTTAATGAGTTCACCTGAGAGCGCGAGAATAGCATATAGAATCTCTATTGATTCACCAATTCTCGGAATTTCTTGGTTGGCTAATTTATTGTTAGTAGCAGTATTTGTGCCAGCGCTAAATCCCTGGCTATATTTTTGGAATCCTCCAGCTTGGTCACTTACTGCTGAAGCCATTTTTTATATAGGATTTCCGGTTGTAATTAGTCTATTCAAGAAAATCAAAAGCGAAAGATTTCTTCTTTGGACTTCGGTAATAATTTATGGATTACTTTGCCTGATAACAGCAGGAATATTTTCTCTGGTAATGAACATTCCCTTTGATATATTTCCTTTGTGGTACAAAAGCAGTCTCAATTTAGGCGGAACAGTTCTAGCTGAAAAAGAAGTCAGAAGTTATACTTTTACATATTTTGTATATCTTTTACCATTCTTAAGATGTTTGGAGTTTTGGGTTGGTTGTTCTATTGGCTGTTTTTTTCTCCGGTTAAGAGAAAGAGAAAGATTACCGAAAGGGAATATTCGGAACTTATTGCTGGTGACATGTGTGCTGCTAATGTACCTTGTCACCAAGTAAATAATTTAACTGTCGGAGTAGTTATTTATCCAGTTTACACTCCTGGATTCACCTTGTTGATTTTTACTTTAGCTTCTGGGAAGACTTTTGCGTCAAGTCTACTAAGTCACAAATTAATAGTGAAACTTGGCAAAAGTAGCTATGCCCTGTATATCTCACATTATGCGGGTATGGCAATTTATCAAAATCTAGCTAGTATTGGTATTGTATTTCCTCAAGGAATTTACTTCATAGTATTAGGCTTATGTTTGGCGATATCTTTAGTAATTTACGATTTTGTGGAAGTTCCTGGACAGCAGTGGTTAATCAAGATCAGTAAAGCTAGAAATTGAAAGTTATGAAAATTACATTCATTAAGTATAATATCATAATTCATTGCTAATTATTATATACAGCAGTTTCCGGTTTTAAAAGGTACAGAGATACAAGATAAAACCCTTCTAGTGCAGGCACCTTGCCCCAAGCATGATGTACCTCACTTGAATGGGAATTGCTATAAACACCAAAGATGTTACAATGCCGAAGAAATGATCGCAAATTTAGAGTGTTTCTTGTAAATTTAAAAGAAATCTTAGTTTATTCAGTTATATGATTCAAGACAAGCAGCTTAATTATACCTATGCAGTTGATCCTGACTCTGATACAGCAGCAGCTAATGTATTAAGATTTGTAGGCAAGCACAACAAAGTTTTGGAAATTGGTGCAGGACCAGGATCAATTTTACAAGTTTTGCAAGATATCAATCAATGCAAAATAACAGCGATTGAAGTTTATCCTGATTATATTGCAAAACTCAAAGAATTTTGTCCTAATGTGATTAGTGCGGATTTAAATGACCCGCAGTGGAACAAAATTTTTGCGGAAGATCAAAAATTTGATGTTGTTGTTGCGGCCGATGTTTTAGAACATCTATACGATCCCTTGCAATGTCTTAAAAACATGACTACGCTATTAAACGATAGTGGATCTATTGTTATTTCATTGCCCCATATAGGACACGCTGTTATTGCTGGTTGCTTGTGGGATGGAGATTTTGAGTATGGTGAATGGGGTTTATTAGATCGCACTCATATACGATTTTTTGGTATAAAAAATATCCAAAACTTGATTGAAGATGCACATTTAAAAATTATTGATGTTAGTTTTGTAGTCCGATCACCAGATCAAACTGAGTTTGCCGAGCGTTGGTCACGGTTGCCCCAAGGGTTCAAGAAAGAAATTCTGTCTAACCCTTTTGCTTGTGTTTATCAGGTTGTACTTCATGTTGTTCCTGAAGCCTTTCAAGGTAATTCTATACAACTTGCTCAAGTTCCTGTACCTTCATGTCAGATAATTCCTTTTGGGATCTTAAATAAAACCTATGGCTTGACTGGTTTCTTGCGTAGTATTGTGCGTAAAGTGCTTTCACAAAACCAAAAAAACAAATTACAATTATATCTGAAAAATTGGGGAATTCATGTCTAAAAATCCAAAACTTATCGCATTTTATCTAACACAATTTCATCCTATCCCTGAAAATGATGAGTGGTGGGGGAAAGGATTTACAGAGTGGACAAATGTTACCAAAGCTGAACCATTATATAATGGACATTACCAACCACATCTACCTGCTGATTTTGGCTTCTACGATTTACGAGTACGAGAAACTCGACAAGAACAGATAAAATTAGCAAAGGAATTTGGAATCGAAGGGTTTTGTTATCATTATTATTGGTTCTCTGGCAAACGTCTATTAGAAAAACCATTTAATGATATGTTGGCTGATCCAAAAAGTGATATGCCATTCTGTATCTGTTGGGCAAACGAAAATTGGACCCGCCGTTGGGATGCAGCAGAACATCAAATACTGATTGCACAGAATTATACGGATGAAGATGATTTAAATTTCATCAAGGATCTTATCCCTGTTATAAAAGATTCTCGCTATATCAGAATAAATGATGCCCCATTCATCATTGTCTATAGACCCCAGCAACTACCAAATGCCAATAAAACACTTGCTGTTTGGCGGGAGTATGCACGAAGTGTGGGCATTGAGGAACTGCATTTATGTGCTGCTCTAACACATGGAAATACAGATTACAGTCAATTTGGTTTTGATAGTGGAGTTGAATTTCCTCCTCATAATCTTGATGGTATTAGCATATCAAATGATAATGTCAGTTTTTACAACAAGTTTTTGGGTCATGTTATTCCTTATGAATTAATAGCTAAGTCCTATTTAAGTAGGAGAATTGAAAACCAACTTATTTTTAAAACTGTTTTTCCATCATGGGACAATACAGCCAGACGCGGTAGCCGCGCTTTAATTGTTCCTAATGGTACACCTTCAAACTATGAATATTGGTTAGCTCAATCAATTGAGTTAACAAAAAACATCCATAAAAATCAGGAAAGTTTTGTATTTATTAATGCCTGGAATGAATGGGCTGAAGGATGCCACCTTGAACCCGATAGAAAGTATGGTCATCAGTTTTTAGAAGCAACTTTACGTGCTGCATCTAACTCATCTACTTTAATAGATTTCCCAGATAAGGCCGTATTTAAGATGGAAAAGCGTAAGTTTTTAACGGACACAAGTGAGGTAGTATCCTATCATTTTTCTATGCTGTTTACACAAATACGCTCCTGGTTTTCTGCACATCCAAAGCTCAAAACTGTCTTACGCATACCTATTAAAATCATAGGTCGTCTCAATTCATTTGGAAAATAAATTTTCTTGATAATCTATCATTCTCTATGATATAGCAATCCTAAATTATTTGTAAAAAAAATGGCTGAAAGGTTTGTAAGTAAGTACTTTTTATCTCCGTATTTTTCTTACATTTTAACTCAAATTGCTATATCAAGATTTATATATTGAAATTTATGCTTAGATACATCAACAAATATTAACATGATAAAACAGCGGTATACATCGGTGATAATTTCAATTATCTTAGTTAACTATAATGGTGCAGATGTTTTAATAGATTGTTTAAACTCTCTAGAAAAATTCATTCCTAGAGATAACTGTGAAATTATTGTAGTAGATAACAACTCTCAAGATAATAGTGTAGATATTCTTAATGATAAATTCCCTAATATCAAACTAATTAAACTACCAAAAAACGTTGGTTTCGGAGCAGGAAATAATGCTGGTGCAAAAGTAGCTAAAGGTGAATTTATATTCTTATTAAATACTGATACAATAGTTGAAAGTAATATTTTACCTCATTTAATAGAATTAATGTCCGAAAATACAGATGTAGGAATTATTGGACCTAAATTACTTTTTCCAGATGGAAGTTTCCAAATTTCTTTTTCACCGGAAATTAGCCTTAAAGGAGAATTTGCAGCAAGAAAATTACATAAAAATGCTGAAGATAAAAATAATTTACATATTATAGAGAAGGATTTTCAAGATATTAAAGAAGTAGATATTGTCGTCGGGGCAGCATTTTTTATTCGAGCAGATTTATTTAATTTATTAGGTGGTTTCGACGAAAAATTCTTTATGTATTTTGAAGAATCTGATTTGTGTCAGAGAGTTAGAAATGAAGGTTATAAAATTCTATATACTCCTCATGTATCTCTAATTCATATTAGAGGATATTCTGTTAAGAAAATATCTAATAAAATGGCTGTAGAATATAGACGTAGCCAGATTTACTACTATCATAAACATCGTCCGATGTGGGAGATATTGCTATTAAGAATATATTTACTATTTAAGTTTTTATCTGAATATCTCAAAACATCTAATCCCTATAGTGTGGAAATTCTCAAATTAATTTTTATGTATAAGTAATAATGTAATCACTAACAAATATCTTCCTAATAGACATCTCCGAAAAATATTGTAGAGACGTTCCATGGAACGTCTCTACAAGGGTTTCAAGTCACGTACATTTAATTCTCGGAGATGTCTAATGACTAATGAGAAAATAACAAAAATTCTTCTGTCAGGATCACTTCTCACCTTAAAATCATATAAGTAGGTTGGCGTTGAAAATTGTCGTTATGGCAAGGCAAAAGGCAAGAGGCAATAGGCAAGAGTGAAGAGGGTTTGGGCGATTTTACGTTTCTTTACACAGTTTGGTTTTATTGTGTTCACCTACTTAATCAAATTATGATAAACTAGGAGAAGAAAGAAAACTAAATATTAAAATACAGATGATTTTAACTCATATTCACACAAAAACAATGGCAAAAGACATTTTTCACCAACAGGTAAAAAATGCTTTAATAAAAGGAGGATGGAATATTACCCATGACCCCTTAACCATTCACATTAGTGAAGCAGTTAAACTTGATCCTAAACAGGAGGAGGTTCGACAATGGATAAAATAGAAAAGTATAGACAATTTATCACACAAATTTTAACAGAACACGCCCAGATTTGTACCACAAATGATACAGTCAAAGCACAACTAATATTTGATAGTGAACATGACCATTACCAACTCAATTATATCGGATGGCAAGGCGATAAACGAGTGTTTGGACCAGTGATGCACTTTGACATTGAAGACGGCAAAATTTGGATTCAGTACAACGGAACCGAAGAATCTATAGCTGAAAGATTAGTGCAAATGGGTGTACCAAATTCAGATATTGTCCTTGGTTTTCATTCTGCTTTTAAACGGCAATTTACACCTTATGCAGTACAGTAATATCCTACTCGTTAAAAATGAGAAATGCAATTACTCACTAATCTTTTATTCTTACTTGCCAAACCCACAGGTACAACTATTTACGCTCTGAATCTTTTACCTCATTTACAAAAACTTGAGCCGATACTTTTAACTTCCCAATCTTTCCCTGATTATAACTGCTATCAAACTCCTCCTAACTTAACATCAGAACAAGGATTGAAAGGACATTTAAACCGCTTATTATGGACACAATTCCAATTAAAAGTTATAATCTTTATAGAACTCATGAGAAAAATAGAGCAATGACAGAAAAAACCATCTCAGCAGACCTAGACGTAGAAACAGCAGAGCGAATTAGTGTATTATCAAAAATGGAAAATCGCTCAATATCCCAAATAGCCAGTGCTTCAATCAAGCTAGGAGCTATGTTACCTCATGATGCTTGGTCAGCACTCTTACAGTTAAATGGGGTTGCTTCTGAAGCACAGTGGCAAGAAATTAGTCAAGAAATTACAAGAGTTTTATTGCACCATCAATACAAACTCGCTCAACAAAGAATTGCCCAAAATATAGATAAAAATTGGTTAAATTCTTTAGAAACTGAAGATGATTTACTCTGTGCTTCAGTTGAGTTAACTCGTGATGTCTAATCATTTACGCTTATGTCTTGATCTCAATATTTGGTGTGCGGCATTATTAGCTGATATCAAAGAAAATCAAAATATGGCTACACCACGCAAGCTATCAGCTTGTCAAAGTATAGTTGATACAGTTCGTTATGGTCGCTGTTATATGGGAAAAGTAGAACTTGTGATTTCTTGGGGAATGTTAAATCGTTTAGAAGAAGTTTTATTAAGATTAACTCCCTTGGCTGAGGATGCGTCTTTTTATGTAGATGTTATCCGCAGTTATGCTCAAATTCAGCCTCAATTAACATTAGGAGGATCAGGTGTTATTCCTATTAGTGATATAGAAGATCAGCACGTTTTAGAAACAGCTTTAGCTGGTCGAGCTAATCTATTAGTGACAGCTAATTTTAAAGATTTTTTAAATAAAGATATTGAACTTATCATTCCTGAAAGACATAGTATTTATAATTCTCCTATCCATGAATTTCACATTGTTCATCCTTATTTAATGATTAATTGGCTAAATCAAGGTAATATTCCTGAAATTCTGTAATCTTTATAATAAAAAAAAGAAAATAAAAATTATATGGGCTTATTTAAAACTGAATTTGTATGAATAAAAAATATTAATAACTGAACTAACTAAAAATTAAAAATGCAATTACTCACTAATCTTTCATTCTTACTTACCAAACCTACAGGTACAACTACCTACGCTCTTAATCTTTTACCTCATTTACAAAAACTTGAGCCAATACTTTTAACTTCCCAATCTTTCCCTAACTATAACTGCTATCAAACTCCTACTAACCTAACCTCAGAACAAGGTTTGAAAGGACATTTACGCCGTTTATTGTGGACACAATTCCAATTACCAAAAATCTATCAAAACCTCAAATCCCAACTTTTATTTTCCCCTATTCCCGAGGCACCTTTATATACTAATTGTCGGTTTGTTGTTACAGCATTTGATATGATACCACTGCGGTTTCCTAAACGCTTTTCACCATTGACGACATACCATAAATACTATACTCCTGAAGTTTTTAAACAAGCAGAACATATTATTTGTATATCAGAATCAACAGCCAATGATATCACCCAATTTTACCAAATTCCTAGTAATAAAATTACACCAATTCTCTTGGCGGGAGATAACTCACATTTCCAATTCCTGAACCTTCCTACCCGCAATTACTTCCTATATATTGGTCGTCAAGACCCTTACAAAAACCTCCAAAGACTAATTACCGCTTTTTCCGCATTACCTCACAAAAATGATTATGAACTATGGTTAGCCGGACCCTATGATCAACGTTACTCTCCATTATTAGAAGCACAAACTCAAGAATTAGGAATAAGTCATCTTGTTAAATTCCTTAACTATGTTTCCTATGACGAATTACCAATAATTATTAATCAAGCATTAGCACTTGTTTTCCCTACTCTGTGGGAAGGATTTGGTTTACCGGTTTTAGAAGCAATGGCTTGTGGTACACCAGTTATTACTTCTAATATTTCCTCACTTCCAGAAGTTGCGGGAGATGCTGCTATTTTAATTAATCCCTATGATGCGAGGGAGATTACAGCAGCAATGCAAGCAATTATTAATGATTCAGAACTGAGAAAACAACTTTCAGAAAAAGGTCTGAAAAGAGCAAATCAATTTAGTTGGGAAAAAACTGGAAAAGCTACAGTTGAGGTTTTAAAAGAATATCTTCGATCGTAGCAGAGTAGCAGATCCCCGACTTCTTAAAGAAGTCGGGGATCTGATTGTCCTTCAAATGTCCTTTATTTGATCATGCTTATTTCTTTAACATCTTATTTAATGGGTGAGGAGGGAATCGAACCCGCAACCAATTGATTAAGAGTCAACTGCTCTACCGTTGAGCTACTCACCCGCTTATTAGATCATGATATCAGACTTTTGACTTTTGCGCTAGTGTTGCATGGTTTAAAAATCGTTAATTTTCCTGGGGTTTGATTAATAAGTAGTGAGACAGAATTAATTACACAATTTCATTGCGTAAGCGTTGCGTGGCGTTAGCCATATGGAACGACGTGAAATGAAGCAATTCCAAGGGTTGTGATTGCTTCCCTTCGCTCGCAATGACTGTAAATATTTTTGTCCAATTACTTATTCCTTTTCCCTCTCCTCTTAGGAGAGGGTTAGGGAGAGGTGCCTTTATTAATTGTTGAATCACGAAATTTATCAACAGATTGCTGAAGACACTAAACAACTACAACAGTGGGAATTGCATGATAAAAGTAATGCGATTGTTCATGCTCATAACTTGAATAAATCCACCTAAACGCTGTACTATTGTTTTTACTAATGCCAATTCTAAGCCGGTGTTCTGTGCTTGCCAGGGGGAATGTTTGGGAATGCGGTAAAATGGCTGAAAAACTTGTGACAGTTTATGGTGAGGCATCTCTACACCAGAAATAATGATTTTTAATTCTACCGTGTTTGCATTCACATCGGCGGTAACTGTAATTGATTCACCTGCGGGAGCGCATTGACAAGCTTGGTTGAGTAGCAGGGTAATAATTTTTTCTAACTCGGTGATATCTGTGGATAAAGGAGGAATTTCTCTGGGGATATCTAAGTGTAATTGTTGTTGCTGACAATTGGTAACATCTCGAAAAGATTCAACCATGGAAAATAACCAAGTTGAAAAATCAATAGTAATTAAATTAGGAGGTTCAGGATCGATTTTCAGATATGTCAAGGTAAGAAGATCGGTAAGCAATTTATCTTCTCGTCCACATTCATGATGGAGAATTTGTAATAGTTGGCATACTATTTCTATATCTATAATCCCCGGTGGTGTCATGAGACTTTCTAGGGTTTGCACAGCAAGATTAATATTAGTAATCGGTGTGCGTAATTCTTGGGCAAGATGTCTGATAAATTCGTTGTAATGATGTTCTCGGGTTGCAATTTCTTGAACTTGGGCTTTGGTTTTGGTGTAGAGTTGAGATTGACAGATGGCGATCGCACATTGATTAGCTATTTGCTGTAAAAAAGATATTTCTAATTCTCCAAATTTTGCCTCTGTATGCCGAATTAGCCAAATATTGCCCAAAACACCTTGATAATCAAAAATCGGACAAGCCAATTGACTCATCATCTGTAAGCCAGAATCATGTCCGGGAACAATTTCTATAGATTGCCAGATTTGTTTTTGCAATAGAGATTGATAAATTCGGGGGAAATCAGCAACTTTTGTGGTTAAACCTTGAAAATGGGGTAAACTCGCACTATATTCGTAGGTAACTGTAGCAGCAGTCAAACAGGGATTATAAAGTTCAATTTGACAGCGATTAAGTTGTAATAAATCAACTAATTCTTGAGTAATAATTGTTAATATTTTGCGATCATCCAGACTATCGCGGATATGTTCAGTAATATATTGTAGCAATCCTTGGAATTTCTGAATTTGCTGTATCTTTTGAATATTTTCCTGTCTTTCTAACTCTAATTGGATTTGTAAATATTCTACCTGCTGTTGTAATTGGGCAACGGATGTATCTCCACCCAATTGCATAGATACTTCTGAACAAAATATGGGTGGAGATGGTAATTGTGTCCATTTGGGGATGGATTTAACTCGATTTAGATTCATGCAATAGTTTAGGAAAGAAATAATGGATAATTGATCATCGGGGAAGAGGTAAGTGGAAATAATACTTACTCATGACTGATTTTTCCATCTGCCTATTACCTATTCCTTAGAGGATGTTTGAAAAGTGGTATTCCGTAATTTTCATCACATTGCTACCCCCCTTTCCCCTTGTAAAGGGGGGAAACAATAAAAATCCAGTTCCCTCCCCTTTACAAGGGGAGGGTTAGGGAGGGGTAAAAAATATTTGATACATCAACCATAACTTTTCAAACACCCTCTTAACGAAGAAATGACATGAGTATGAGCGAGCATACCAAATATTGTGTATTGCTGATAACAACCCTTGTGACGGTTTGTAAACAGGTACGTTAAGTTACAGCTAATCCCATAACGCTATTTTACTGCATTGTTAAAAATTAATACTAATCTTGATAAATCTGCAATTATTTACAAAATCATAATGTTTTACCCCTCCCTAACCCTCCCCTTCACAAGGGGAGGGAACCAGATTTTTCTTGTTACCCCCCTTTCCCCTTGCAAAGGGGGGTAACAATGTGATAAAAATTACGGAATACCACTTTTAAAGTATCCTCTAAGGGTTTTGTTATAATCAATCCTCAATCACCATAAAAGAGACGCAAGAGCCGGATTTTGTTGGGTTTCGCGGCTCAACCCAACCTACAATAAATATTGTTTTACATAAAGGGAACGGTAGAGCCAAGGAATTTTACCTTGAGTTTTGATTGCTTGGGCATTAGCAATGACAGTATTTCGTTCTCCGGCAATTTCTTTAAGTAGTGAGACAGAATTAATTACACAATGTCATTGCGTTAGCGCAGCGTGGCGTTAGCCATAGGGAACGAAGTGAAATGAAGCAATTCCAAGGGTTGTGATTGCTTCCCTTCGCTCGCAATGACTGTAAATATTTTTGTCCAATTACTTATTAGGAAAATAAGCCATGTTAGCGGGTATCTATATTACTATTTTATGAATATTTTTGGTTTTGTATTTCCAGCAACAATAACATCTGTACTTGCTGGATTTTGCAGTGCCTTGGCGTTTTTAATCACGGGTGTGTGTATTATGATAAGTGGGAAATATAGCAATCCTCAATTGAGTTAAAAATAAGTTTTTTGCCTGTTCCCTGTTCTTCCGTTGCCATTCTCCATTTATATGACTAACAATTCAGATTTTCGGATTGAAAAAGACTCGATGGGCGATCGCCAAATTGCCAATAACGTATATTATGGGATTCAAACCCAAAGGGCGATCGAAAATTTCCCCATTAGCGGGATTAAACCTTTATCCACTTATATAGATGCTGGTTTATATATTAAAAAAGCCGCCGCTATTGTCAATGGAGAATTGGATTGTATTCCCGCAGATATCAGCAAGGCTATTATTCAAGCTACTGATGAAATTTTAGCAGGTGCATTACGAGATCAATTTGTCGTTGATGTTTATCAAGCTGGTGCGGGAACTTCTCACCACATGAATATTAACGAAGTTTTGGCAAATCGCGCTTTAGAAATTCTGGGAGATCAAAAAGGTAATTATAAACTCGTTAGCCCCAATGATCATGTAAACTACGGACAGTCTACCAATGATGTCATCCCTACAGCTATTCGGATTGGTGGCTTACTGGCACTTTCTCGCACTTTACAACCAGCTTTAGAACAGGCAATTTCGGCTTTAGAAGCCAAAGCTACAGAATTTCAAGATATCGTCAAATCGGGGAGAACTCACCTCCAAGACGCTGTACCCGTGCGATTAGGGGATAATTTTCGGGCTTGGGCGCAAATTCTCTCAGAACACCAAAACCGTCTTTACATTGCTTCTGGGGATTTAATGGTGTTGGGTTTAGGTGGTAGTGCGGCGGGAACAGGTATGAATACTCACCCAGAATATCGGCAAAGAGTTGTGGATATCCTGTCGCAATTATTGGAATTTCCCCTAGAACCAGCACCCCATTTAATGGCTGCTATGCAAAGTATGGGGGCTTTTGTGAATGTTTCTGGGGCGTTGCGGAATTTAGCCCAGGATTTGGTGAAAATATCCCACGATTTACGGTTAATGGATTCTGGTCCCAAAACCGGATTTAAGGAAATTCAACTTCCTCCAGTCCAACCTGGTTCTTCAATTATGCCCGGAAAATATAATCCTGTGATGGCAGAGATGACATCAATGGTATGTTTTCAGGTAATGGGATATGATAATGCGATCGCTTTTGCCGCCCAAGCTGGACAATTAGAATTAAACGTAATGATGCCCCTCATTGCCTATAATTTAATTCACAGCATTGAGATTTTAGGTAACACAATTTCGGCTTTAACCACAAGCTGTATTCAAGGAATTACTGCTAACAAAGAACGTTGTTTAGCCTATGCTGAAGGCAGTTTAGCATTAGTCACCGCCTTAAATACCCACATCGGTTATTTGAATGCTGCGGCTGTAGCTAAGGAATCTTTAGAAACAGGTAAATCTCTCCGGCAAATAGTTCTCGAAAAAGGTTTAATGACAGAAACAGAATTAGCAACAGTCCTGGATTTAGACCAAATGAGTGCAATTGTTCCTTTAAAATAAGTACAAAATACAAGATCCCCGACTTCTTTAAGAAGTCAGGGATCTGATTGATAGCCTATTCAGGAAATATCTCAAAACCAGCACAATGTAGTGGACTAATAATACTAAAAATAGGTTTATTTAAAGTAAAAATCTTAGTAATATTCATCCTTTCCGCAATAGCAACAATCGTTGCATCCACAAAGTTTAACTTACTATCAGTATATTGGTCTAGAATCTCCATCACCCTTTTTAAATCAGTTTTATCAATCCCTTCAATAATGACATTACTATTAGCTAATTCAGTTAAAACCTGTCTTGTTGTCGGATATCCTAACCGAGAAGCAAGCAAATGACAAACTTCAGGTAAAACTGTTGTTGGTAAAACCAATACTTCCTTTGAATCAACTATAACATCAAGGATACGCCCATAATTTTCGTCCTTAATATCAACAATTGCCACTAAGAAACTTATATCTAAAATAGCCGTCATAATTATTTATTTACCTCATGATTAAATTCCTTGATACCTCTAGTTGGAACAATTTCCAGTTCTCCGTTTTCTGTATCTCTGTCTGATAAATTGGATTCACTAGACTCTCCTATACCAGCAATACTTAATAAAAAATTACTCTCCCCTGGTTCATTATTAATAGCCGCAGGAGTTAAATTAAGCTTAAAAAGTAAAGATTCAATAAAATCAGCTAATTCAGGAAGTGCTGCCAGTGGAAGTTCATTAATAGCTTGAGATAATTGTTCGTGGGTGAGACTTACAGAATCCATAATTGATATCATCCTTCTATCGAAATAACTTTTATCTGTTTTCAAAGAAATTGGTATTAATTTCTTCTTGGTTTTCCTATTCTTATATAAATTTAGTTTCTATTGTTATATAATAACGCAATTATTCCCCATGCAAACACAAAAACTATTTGTTAGTCTAATTCGGGCTAAACCCTTAAACTTATTATATGTAAAGCTGCACGGAATCATAAAATCCATTCATTAATTCATCCCTTATTATCCGCGGTCAATTATTCTGTAAATCTTATTCAACTTCTTGATATTGACTATCTGTACTATTAAGAAATATAAATTAATTGTAAAAAATAGCCTAACTCCCTTACGAATATAGGCTTTTGGGGAATTTGTCATTATTTATTAGCCAAGGCTTGACATTATTTATGGTAAATACTACCATAAATAAAGAGACATTCTTGGTAGGGGCATCTCAGATGACAACTTTCCTAGATATAGACTATGAAAGGAAAAATCCCGAATTAAATCTCAGTTGTGAGGATTACAGCTTACTAACAGACCTTTATCAGCTAACAATGACAGCTTGTTATGTTGGTGAAGGTATAGAACAGAAGCAAGCGAGTTTTGAATTGTTTGTCAGACGCTTACCTGATGGTTTTGGCTATTTAATAGCTATGGGTTTAGCCCAAGCTTTGGAATATTTGACTAAATTCCGGTTTAATGACAGTCAAATTGCTGATTTGCAGTCAACGGGAATTTTTACCCACGCAAATGAGCGTTTTTGGCAGCTTTTGCGGGAAGGTTGCTTCACTGGAGATGTGTGGGCAGTTGCGGAAGGAACAGCGATATTTGCAAATGAACCTATACTGCGAATAGAAGCACCCTTATGGCAAGCGCAAATAGTAGAGACATATCTTTTAAATACTCTGAATTATCAAACTCTAATTGCCACCAAAGCCGCAAGATTAAGGGATATAGCGGGAGAAAAAGCCACACTTTTAGAATTTGGTACACGCAGGGCTTTTAGTCCCCAAGCCTCTTTATGGGCAGCGCGGGCGGCTTTGGCAGGTGGTTTAGATGGTACTTCCAATGTGTTAGCGGCGCTACAACTAGGACAAAAACCAAGTGGGACAATGGCACACGCTTTAGTTATGGCTTTATCAGCGTTAGAAGGGAGTGAAGAACAGGCTTTTACGGCATTTCATCAATATTTTCCCGGTGCGCCATTATTAATTGATACTTATGATACCGTTGCTGCGGCGGAGAAATTAGCAGAAAAGGTCAATGCTGGAAAAATGGAATTATCTGGAGTCAGGTTAGATTCTGGGGATTTAGTCAGTTTATCAAAACAAGTGCGATCGCTCTTACCGAATATCTCAATATTCGCCAGTGGTGATTTAGACGAATGGGAAATTAGCCGACTTAAACAAGAAGGAGCAGAAATTGATAGTTATGGATTAGGCACAAAATTAGTTACAGGTTCACCAGTCAATGGAGTTTATAAACTTGTAGACATTGAAGGAATTCCCGTCATGAAAGAATCAAGTGGTAAATTCACTTATCCAGGTAAAAAACAAATTTTTCGATCCTTCTTAGATGGTAAAATACATAAAGATAGATTAGGCTTAACAGAAGAAAAATCTGACCATGAAAAATCTTTATTACAGTTAGTAATCAAAGCAGGTAAACAATTACAAACACCAGAAACTTTAACAATCATTCGTCAACGAACTGCGGCATCAGTTGCTAGTTTACCAGCAGAAACAAGAAGAATAGAAAATCCCACTTCCGTCAAAATTGAAATATCAGAACCATTACAGAAATTGACAAATAAAACGAAAAAAAGAGATAAATTAATATAATTTCTCTTACCTCTGCGTCCTCTGCGTCTCTGTGGTTCGTTTAAATTACTCTAAAAATTGCAAAAAAGCAGAATCAAAAATCATGAAAATAGCCTTATTTGGTACAAGTGCTGATCCTCCAACTGCTGGACATTTAATAATTCTCAGATGGTTATCTGAACGTTATGATTGGGTGGCTGTATGGGCGGCGGATAATCCTCTAAAATCCCAACAAACGCCTTTACCGCACAGGGCAGCAATGTTAGAACTGTTAATTAAAGATATCAATGTTGCTAACCAAAATATTGCCTTAGAACAAGATTTGAGTAGTTGGAAAACTCTAGAAACTGTAGGTAAAGCAAAATTAAAATGGGGAGAAGATATTGAATATACTTTAGTAATTGGGGCTGATTTAGTCAATCAATTGCCGCGCTGGTATCATGTTGAAGATTTATTACAACAAGTGCAATTACTGGTAATTCCCAGACCAGGATATATAATAGATGATTCTAGTTTAGAAAAAGTTAAACAAATCGGAGGAAAAATTAAAATTGCAAATTTAATTGGTTTAGATGTTTCCTCTACCGCCTTTCGTGAACAAGGAGATATTAATACTCTCACACCTCCCGTCATTGCCTATATTCATCAACAGCATTTGTACGAATGCCAATACGTAACCAAAAAAAGATTCTAAACTCCATAAATCAACAACCTTTAGCTGACTTTAAAGTTGGTGTTGATAATGTGATTTTTTCTGTAGATACTGCTCAAAATCGGTTGTTAGTTCTCTTGGTCATGCGACAGCAAGAACCATTTTTAAATGATTGGAGTCTTCCTGGTACTTTAGTTCGTCAAGGAGAATCTTTAGAAGATGCTGCTTATCGGATTATGGCTGAGAAAATAAAGGTAAATAATCTTTATTTAGAACAACTTTATACTTTTGGTGGTCCAAACCGTGACCCCAGGGAAAAAATTGATAGCTATGGAGTCCGTTATTTATCAGTTAGTTACTTTGCTTTAGTCAGATTTGAAGAAGCAGAATTAATTGCCGATAAAGTGGCGGGTATTGCTTGGTATCCCGTCAAACAATTACCACAATTAGCATTTGACCATAATGAGATTATTACCTATGGACATAGAAGATTAAAAAACAAATTAGAATATAGTCCTATAGCTTTTGAAGTCTTACCAGAAACTTTTACTTTAAACGATTTGTATCAACTATACACTACAGTTTTAGGAGAATGTTTTGCCGATTATTCTAATTTTCGAGCGCGGTTACTCAAATTGGGCTTTTTATGCGATACTGGCATTAAAGTATCACGAGGTGCCGGTCGTCCTGCAAGTTTGTATAGGTTTGATAAAGAGGCTTTTGCACCATTTAAAGATAAACCTTTGGTGTTTATTTGAAGAAGGCAAGAGGCAAGAGGCAAGAAGGCAAGAGGCAAGAGGCAATAAGTAAGAAGGCAAGAGGCAATAAGTAAGAAGGCAAGAAGGCAAGAGGCAATAAGTAAGAAGACAAGAGGCAAGAGGTAAGAGGAATTTAAGATATTATATTAGGTTGAAAGAGGAAGTTAAAATGGCGGAAATAAATGATTTTAAAGATTTACTTATTTGGCAGAAAGGTATGGATATAGCTGAAAAATGCTATTTTTTAACTAAAAACTTTCCTAAAGAAGAAATTTATGGCATGGTTCAACAAATTAGAAGATCATCTGTTTCTATTCCTGCTAATATTGCAGAGGGTTATGGAAGAAGATCGTCTAGAGATTACGCGAGATTTTTAAATATAAGTCAAGGTTCAATTAATGAGTTGGAAACGCATCTTATTGTATCAGAAAGAATCGGATTATGTACTTTGAATGAAATTGATTTGATTATTAAATTGCTTCACGAAGAAACTCGAATGATTATTGCTCTTATCAAAAAATTAGAGTTATAAACGATTGTACCACGCACCTCTTGCCTATTCCCTCTTGCCTCTTGCCTATTCCCTTTTTTATGATCATGAAAATCGCTATCGCTCAAATTAATCCTATTATTGGTGATTTACTAGGAAATACTCAAAAAATCCTGGAAATGTCACAACAAGCAGCATCAGAAAATGTTCGTTTATTATTAACACCTGAATTATCTATTTGTGGGTATCCACCAAGGGATTTATTATTAAATCCTAGTTTTGTGGAATCAATAGATAAAACATTGCAAAAATTAGCTGAAGATTTACCTGCAAATTTAGCTGTATTGGTGGGAACTGTGGTTAAAAATTCCCAAGCGCACATTTCTGGAGGGAAAAATTTATTTAATAGTATGGCTTTATTAGAAAATGGCAAAATCCAGCAATTTTTCCATAAAAGGCTATTACCAACTTACGATGTTTTTGATGAAAAACGCTATTTTGAACCAGGACTACAAGCCAATTCTTTTAAATTAGATAATCTTCATATTGGTGTGACAATTTGCGAAGATTTATGGAATGATGAGGAATTTTGGGGTAAGCGGAGTTACGCAGTTAATCCCATTGCTGATTTAGCAAATTTAGGAGTTGATTTAATTGTTAATTTATCTGCTTCACCCTACACTGTTGGTAAACAACATCTGCGAGAAGCGATGTTAAAACATAGTGCAGTTAATTTTCAACAACCAATTATTTATACAAACCAAGTTGGCGGAAATGATGATTTGATTTTTGATGGACGCAGTTTTGCTTTAAATAAACAAGGTGAAATTGTTTGTCGTGCTAAAGGTTTTGTCTCTGATTTTTTGACCGTTGAATTTAATGCCGATAAACGGGATTTACAATTAGGTCATATTTCGCCCATTGATGAATCTGAAGATGAGGAAATTTGGAATGCTTTGGTTTTGGGAGTTAAAGATTATGTGGGTAAATGTCGCTTTTCTAAAGTATTGTTAGGTTTAAGTGGGGGAGTTGATTCTGCTTTAGTAGCTGCCATTGCGACTGCGGCATTAGGAAAAGAAAATGTGATTGGTGTGTTAATGCCTTCTCCCTATAGTTCAGAACATTCTATTAGTGATGCTTTAGCATTAGCAGCAAATTTAGATATTCAAACCCAGATTTTACCTATTGGGGAATTAATGCAAAGTTTTGATAAATCTCTTGGTGAGTTATTTGCTGGAACAGAATTTGGGATTGCGGAAGAAAATCTCCAATCTCGAATTCGTGGTAATTTATTAATGGCAATTTCTAATAAGTTCGGTTATCTGCTTTTATCTACTGGCAATAAATCGGAAGTTGCTGTTGGTTATTGCACTCTTTATGGTGATATGAATGGCGGTTTATCGGTGATTGCTGATGTTCCTAAAACCCGCGTTTATTCCCTCTGTAAATGGTTAAATTCCCATCAACAAAAAGAAGTTATTCCCGCAAATATTCTCACCAAAGCACCCAGCGCGGAACTTAAACCGGGTCAAGTTGACCAAGATTCCCTACCACCTTATGAAATTTTAGATGATATTCTCGACCGTTTGATTCATCAACATCAATCAGCAGCAGAAATTATTACCGCAGGTCATGAATCGGCAATTGTAGATAGGGTATTACAATTATTATCCCGTGCAGAGTTTAAACGCCGACAAGCTGCACCGGGATTAAAAATCACTGACCGTGCTTTTGGGACTGGTTGGAGAATGCCTATTGCTAGTAGTTGGTCTGTGTTGCGGAATATATAGGACTTTATTTTTACTGGAGTTTTTTTAACGAACCACAGAGGCACAGAGTTCACAGAGGAAGAAAAAGGAGGATAAGTATATATTTATGGGGTGGTTGTATTTGATTTAGGAAAGGTGACAATCTTTGTTTTAGCTACTATTTGCCTAAAAAAGAATTTTTTTGTTTAAGTATAGCTATAAAATACTAAAAGTTGGTATGATTTACATCTTTTGATAATTCAATAGTTAAAGTTAGAAAATTTAATTTAATGAATAATTTAACTAATCACTCTATTATCAACGCAAATAAACAAATTTATTTGAGGTTGTTAGTTTTTCCTGAAGCTAGAATTGGTATGTTACAGATTTTCATTGCTGTGTGTGATGCAGATAAACGGCGGGAAAATATTATAGCTAACACAGCTACTAATTAAATAGACTACTATCTTTAATTTTTGTTTCTTTTAACATTAAGATTGTATTGCTATACAAAATTAATGTATAACTATACAAAAGCAATGTATAGTTTTACAGTTTTATTGGATTAAATAACAGATTTATAATTTTATTTAACAAAAATTATGTATGGTAAGCTTTAGAGATGTGATGTACTACGGGTTAGAGTGGAACGCAGATGAACGCAGATGAACGCAGATAATTTTGTATCTCATTAGACTTTTTTGGTAAAGATTGTAGAGACGTTCCATGGAACGTCTCTACACCTTATGGAACGTTTTTACCCATATTCCGCACTTCACAATGTAGTATCCATCTTTTCAAGAATTATTCCTAACAAGGGTTAAATTGTTCAATATTAATACCTAAAATGATGGATAAAATATGTGTTTTATTAAACGATAAAAAATAAAATTATGGAAATATTCGCGTATTACAAAATGAAGTGCGGAAAGTGGGTTTTTATAAAGGTTTCAATGACTTAAACTCTTGTAGGGACAACTTATGAATTGTCTCTACATTCTTTTTTGAAGATATCTATTTAAAAATTAAAATTTATTTTTGTAAAGCAGAATTACCAGGTCGTGTATAAATGCTATACTATCTCAAAATGATACTTTAACCAATATTACAAATGGAACCATTAACAACTGGTGGTATTGCTGTTGCGACGGTACTTGCTACTAAAGCATTGGAAAAAGTTGGCGAAAACATTGGAGACACTTTATCTCACAAAACTCAGCAGTTTTTGGAAGTGTTGAAACAGCGACTACCTGGAACTTTCGCAGCTATTGAACAAGCACCAGAACAACTCCTTAATTATAATCAAGCTGTAATGGAAATAGAAACCGCAGCGAAAGCAGACCCTAATATTAGTCAAGTTATTCAGGAATTAACCCAGTTAGCAGAAACTAACCCACCTAAAGATTTAGAAAAATTTCTTAAAGAGATTCAAGCAGCTTTTGCAAATTCTCAACAACCCCAAGGGACAATTTTTAATCAAAAGTTCCAAAAAGCTATGAACGTAGCGCAAAATCAGACAATTGACCAAAGCGGAAGCACGATTAATATTTGACAGCACTCGTCCGACGGGAAACGGACAAAGTTAACCCCCACTAAAGATATACCCTATCCTGGTTCTGTTCATTTTGTTGGACGAGAAACAGAACTGACAACTATCCATGAAGATTTGCTATGGGGAAATTATGTAGCAATAACCGGAATGGGTGGTTTGGGTAAAACTGAATTAGTTACTCAATACGCTAGACAATATCAAGATCATTATGATGGCATAATTTGGTTTAATGCTAGACAACGTATTCTCGCAGCAGAAGTATTTGAACTTTTTACATTAAAATTCGGTCTAGAAATTCCCCAAACTCAGGGAGAAAAGCCGCTAACTCTCAAACAACAGGTAGATTGGTGTTGGTTACAATATCCAAAAACACAAAAACCTGTTTTAATTGTCGTTGATGATTTAACTGATTTAACACAGTTACGAGAAGTTGTTCCCAAAGAAAAACGCTTTCGGGTTTTGATAACTACTCGACAACAACATTTAGACCCTAATTATATTCAAGAACTACCTTTAGAGGTTCTATCACAAGAAGCAGCATTAAAACTTTTACAAAAGCAATTGGGAAAAAATCATCAGCGATTTGACGATGAACTAGAAACCGCTACAGAAATATGTGAGTTTTTGGGAAATTTACCTTTGGGGATAATTTTAGTCGGAAGTTATTTAACAAAAGATTTGGGACTTTCTCTAGCTCAAATGTTAGAACGATTGCAAAAACGTAAGTTAGCGGAAACAGCTTTACAAAAGAGAGAAACTATCAATAAAAATCAATTAGGAATTAAAGCCGCTTTTAATTTAACTTGGGAAACACTGGATACTCAAACTCAATATCTGGGAGCATTTTTAAGTTTATTTTCTCCTCAGTTTATTCTTTGGGATTTGGTAGTTTGGGTGATTGAGTTTGAAGTAAAGAATGAGGAAAAACAACTAATTTGGACAGAAGAAGAATTAACTACCTCTAAAAAAAGACTTTATCAAGTTAACTTTTTACAAACAGGACAAGAATCACCAGAAGCTTATACAATTCATAATTTAGTGCGGTTGTTTTTGCAAGAACAGTTAGCAGAAGTTGGAGAAAAGCAGCCAATTCTCGAAAGAACTTTTATTACTCCTATGATAGCCTTTGCTAAAGGACTTCCTCAATCACCCACTTCTCAAGATATTGAAATTTTCCAGTTAGTTGTTGTTCATTGGGAAGATTTAGGAAAACGGTTAATAGATGAAATTAACCAAGAAACAGTAGCAGAGAATAATTTACCAGTATCTATGGTTGCTGATGAAATCTGTTGGGTATTTGAAGGGTTAGGAAGATTTTATCAAGGACAAGGATTATATCAAGTAGCAGAATTTTGGTATCAGCAATTAGTAAAAGTTTGTCAAATTGTATTTACAAATGATCATCCTTATGTTGCTACTAGCTTAAACAATTTAGCAGGTCTTTACCGTAATCAAGGAAAATACAGTGAAGCTGAACCTCTCTACCTTGATGGTTTAGAAATGACAAAGCGGCTATTTACAGGGGATCATCCTTATGTTGCTACTAGCTTAAACAATTTAGCAGGTCTTTACCGTAATCAAGGAAAATACAGTGAAGCTGAACCTCTCTACCTTGATGGTTTAGAAATGACAAAGCGGCTATTTACAGGGGATCATCCTTATGTTGCTACTAGCTTAAACAATTTAGCAAGTCTTTACTATAGCCAAGGAAAATACAGTGAAGCTGAACCTCTCTACCTTAATGGTTTAGAAATGACAAAGCGGCTATTTACAGGCGACCATCCTGATGTTGCAACTAGCTTGAACAATTTAGCAAGTCTTTACTATAGCCAAGGAAAATACAGTGAAGCTGAACCTCTCTACCTTAATGGTTTAGAAATGACAAAGCGGCTATTTACAGAGGATCATCCTTATGTTGCTACTAGCTTCAACAATTTAGCACTTTTTTACCATAACCAAGGAAAATACAGTGAAGCAGAACCTCTCTACCTTGATGCTTTAGAAATGAGAAAGCGGCTATTTACAGGCGATCATCCTGATGTTGCTAATAGCTTAAACAATTTAGCAAATTTTTACTGTAATCAAGGAAAATACAGTGAAGCAGAACCTCTCTATCTTGATGCTTTAGAAATGACAAAGCGGCTATTTACAGGCGATCATCCTGATGTTGCTTCTAGCTTAAACAATTTAGCAAATTTTTACTGTAATCAAGGAAAATACAGTGAAGCTGAACCTCTCTATCTTGATGCTTTAGAAATGACAAAGCGGCTATTTACAGGCGATCATCCTGATGTTGCTTCTAGCTTAAACAATTTAGCAAATCTTTACCATAACCAAGGAAGATACAGTGAAGCAGAACCTCTCTTCCTTGAAGCTTTAGAAATGATAAAGCGGCTATTTACAGGCGACCATCCTTATGTTGCTACTAGCTTAAACAATTTAGCATTTTTTTACAATAGCCAAGGAAGATACAGTGAAGCAGAACCTCTCTACCTTGAAGCTTTAGCTATGTCTGAACGAGTGCTAGAAACTAATCACCCCACTACAATAACCGTTCGGAACAATTTGCAAATTTTACAACAGCAACTCATACCTCTTCCCTTTTATATACGTTTGTTGAATAACCTATCAGTTGTGTTAACCTTACTATTGCATCGTGTACAGCTATTAATTAAACGTATTATTATCTTTTCCTGGCGTTTGTTCCGACATTAACAACAGCTTACTCAACTTTAATAAAGTATCACTATACAGTTTTATTGTATTGCATTACAAAGATAAATTTTTATTTAACAGTTAAATTTCCCATATTCCGCACTTCATTTTGTAATATGCGAATATTTCACATCTTTTTCTTGACTGAGCTTTGAACTCAGTAACTTTTGTTTCTTATCTGTCCCCTGTTCCCTTTTTTTGTAATTAAGGAATGTTAAGTAATTGGACAAAAATATTTACAGTCATTGCGAGCGAAGAGAAGCAATCACAACCGTTGCGATTGCTTCATTTCACTTCGTTCCATATGGCTAACGCCACGCTACGCTAACGCAATGACATTGTGTAATTAATTCTGTCTCACTACTTATTGCTTAATAACTAAGTTTGTTCTCCTGGGATTAATTCCTTCTACATTTTTTCTACAAATTGATGGAACAATTTCTCCGATTTTCTTGCTACCCTCAAAGTAGAGTTCAAGTTCCAAACAACAAGGTGGCAAAAGATCAGCCGCTGTGTTGTATTAATCAAACTCCTCAGAAATAGGGAGTATGGGAGGGGAAATATGCTCAATGTTGTGCGTCGTAGTCAAATTATCGGTTCAATAGCCATAGATAGCTCGACATCTGCTCGTTTTGCTGAGTTAGAAGAAGTCTGGCTGGATGATTCCGGGCGTATTGCCTATTTTTCGGGTGAGGAAGCTTATTTACCAGTACAGGGAATTGCTGGAATAGGTATGGGTGCGGTGTCAATTTATTATCATCCAGTGCCAGACATTCCAGACAATCTTCACCGCTTGCATCAAATTACGGTTGAATCTGCGCTGGGTGAAACTCAAGGTTGGGTGGAAGATTTTTTATTTGATTGGCAAACTGGAGAAATCGCCGCTTATATTGTGGCTGGAGAAATTGCAGTTCCTTTTGGTGGACGTGCAGTTCTGTATCCCGAAGATATCGAGGAAATTAGCACCAATAAACTAATTATCCGCGAAGGTGTTCAAGACCAACTTCAAGGAGAATCAGAAGGATTGCAGGGTTTCCTTAGTGAGAAATCTCAACAAGTACAACATCTTGTACATATTATAGGCGATCGCCTACATCATCTCATTTCCCCCAACGATAAACCCGAAGTTGTCCGCGTCAAAATTAAAGAAGTTAGCGACGAAGTGGCAGCTTCTACTGATCATCCACATCACGCCTTAGAAGAGGCTACGGAGTTTTTGCAAGAACAATGGCATAGTTTGCAACAGAGTATTTCCCGTGGGACTGAGCGCACAAAATCGGCTTTAGATGCTGCTTGGCGGCAAATCACCAAATAACGTCGTGATTATGGACAATTTTATCCTTTTTGCAGGCACAGCTAACCCTGATTTAGCCGCCGCAGTTGCTCAAAAACTCAATATCCCCTTAGGTAAATCTGTAGTCGAACGCTTTCCAGATGGTGAGGTAAATGTACAACTCCTGGAGTCGGTACGCCAAAAGGCTGTTTTTATCCTTCAGTCCACAGCCCCACCTGTCAATGACCATCTAGTAGAACTTTTAGCTTTTACAGATGCTTGTCGGCGGGCTGCTGCCGCTCAAATTACGGCAATTATCCCTTACTTTGGCTATGCCCGTGCAGATAAACGCCAAGGACGACGAGAGCCAATTACTTCCAGTATGGTAGCTGAAGTATTACAAGCTGTCGGGGTTAATCATGTTGTCACACTGGATTTACACACCCCACAAATTGAAGGTTTCTTTCGGATTCCTGTAGATAGTCTGACGGCTGTACCCATTTTTTGTGAAGCTATCCGCCATCATTTGCCCCCTAACTTTGTAGTTGTATCGCCAGACACGGGGCGCGTCCAAATGGCAACCCAGTATGCTCAATGGCTGAATAGTGAGGTAGTGGTGCTACACAAACACCGCAAAAGTGGCACGGAAACAGCAGTAACTCGTGTTGTCGGGGATGTAAAAGATTGTTCCTGTTTAATAATTGATGACATGATTTCCACAGGCGGCACGCTTGCTAGGAGTATTGAAGCACTACTCACAGCCCAAGCCCGTCCAGAAATAATTATTGCTGCTACTCACGGGCTATTTGTCCAGGATGCACGGGCGAAATTAAGTCACCCCAGCATCAAGGCTGTTTTTGTCACAGACACCGTAACACCAAAAGAAACCGACTGGCAGCAATTAAAAATTGTCTCAGTTGCGCCTTTAATTGCTAATGCTATTCAACGATTTACGATCAAATCTCCGGACTCCATTAGTGATTTATTTTAATAAAGAGGTATAAAATATGTTGCAAAGATTTCGTAATCGGACGCAAGCCGGTAAACTGTTAGCTGCCCAGTTAACAGAGTATGCCAATCGTGCAGATGTTTTAGTATTGGGGCTTCCCCGTGGCGGTGTGCCTGTGGCTTATGAGGTAGCAAAGGAACTTGATGCCCCATTAGATGTCTGCTTGGTGCGGAAACTCGGTGTACCTGGACACAAAGAACTTGCCATGGGTGCGATCGCCACCGGAGGGGTGCGTGTAATTAATGAGAATGTCGTTGATTGGTTGCGGATTTCCCCAGAAACTATTAATCAAGTAGCAGCTATCGAAATGCGGGAATTAGACCGCCGTAGCCATACCTATCGGGGTAATCGCCCCCTACTGAAAGTCAAAAATCATACTATTATTCTAGTTGATGATGGCATTGCTACGGGTGCTACTATCCGAGCAGCGATCGCTACATTGAAAAAGCAACAGCCCGGTAAACTGGTGGTTGCAGTTCCAGTTGCAGCAGCATCTACCTGTGAAGAACTGCAAGCAGAAGTAGATCAGGTTGTGTGCGTAATGATGCCAGAAGATTTGTGTGCCATCGGTATTTGGTACGAAGATTTTCAGCAAACAACCGACACAGAGGTATGTGAACTGTTGACAAGGCAAAAATTACTAAGTAGGTGAGCGTTGAAAATTGTCGTTATGGCAAGGCAAAAGGCAAGAGGCAAGAGGCAAGAGTGAAGAGGGTTTGGGCGATTTTACATTTCTTTACACAGTTTGGTTTTATTGTGTTCACCTACTTAGTAGCTAATAATTCGTAAATGGAGGTTGAGGTGATGGATAGAACATTAACACAGCACCCCCAAGAACATCTGGTGTCAGTGACAGCAGGTAAGGTTAACTTAGAGGGGAATTTGATGATTCCAAATGGTGCTATGGGTGTAGTATTGTTTGCTCATGGCAGTGGTAGCAGCCGGCACAGCCCTCGTAATCGCTATGTTGCCGGAGTCTTACAACAGGCGGGACTAGCAACTTTATTAATTGATTTGCTCACTGCTGAAGAAGAAGAAATTGATTTGCGAACCAGACACTTACGCTTTGATATTGGGTTGTTAGCATCGCGGTTAGTTGGGGCTACGGATTGGTTACAACAGAACCCAGATACTTGTAACCTCAAAGTAGGTTACTTTGGTGCTAGTACAGGAGCAGGTGCAGCCCTGGTTGCTGCCGCAGAATGTCCAGAGGCAGTACAAGCTATTGTTTCCCGTGGTGGACGACCTGATTTAGCGGGTTCAGCATTATCTCATGTCAAAGCACCAACACTGCTCATTGTTGGCGGTTACGATACGCCCGTCATAGCAATGAATGAGGATGCACTGGCACAGTTGCACTCAGTAAAACGGCTGGAGATTATTCCTAGAGCCACCCATTTATTTGAAGAACCAGGTAAATTAGCAGCAGTAGCACAACTGGCGAGTGAATGGTTTACGCACTACCTCAGGTAAAAGATTAAATCCTCTATTAACGTAAGTTGCTATACTATACTCAAAACGGCTTGATTGTTTGATTCTAAACGTAGGGGTAAAGCAAGAGCTTCATTGGTGTCAACTTAACGTAAAACCCATAGCCCGCCTGGGAATGAATTCCCAGTCTAAGGGACTTCCAAATAAAAAAATACTCAACCACCTAACGCAAAAATCTCTCAAACCCTTATTCCTCTGTGTCCTCTGCGCCTCTGTGGTTCGTTAATCAGGATAATTTATTTCTTGGAAGTCCCTAATAGCATTAACGTAAAACCCATAGCCCGCCTGGGAATGAATTCCCAGTCTAAGTAGGTGAGCGTTGAAAATTGTCGTTATGGCAAGGCAAAAGGCAAGAGGCAAGAGGCAAGAGT
>NZ_LJOU01000026.1:0-56175 GCF_001672085.1 Anabaena sp. AL93
CCCCCACCCCTGAAGATGGAATATCTCTGAAAAAACAAGATGAACAAAAGTAATATCTGTATAGTTACTATTCCTGGGTATACAATTACTGAACTTATTTATGCTAGTAAAAAAACTACAGTTTATCGTGGTCAACAGCAAACAACACAGATTTCAGTTATTATCAAGATTCTCAACGCAGAATATCCCCGGTTGCAGGATTTAATAGCATTTAAAAATCAATTTGCTATTAGTCAACAAATAGATCACCCAAATATTATTAAATGTTATGCCCTAGAAAAATATGGTAATAGTTATGCCATAATCTTAGAAGATTTTAGTGGTATATCGTTGAGTGAATATACCAATTTACAAAAATTAGATATTAACTCTTTTATATCTATTGCGATCGCAATTACTAAAGCATTAGAGTTTTTGTATGCCAAGAAAATTATTCATAAAGACATTAAGCCCAGAAATATTCTAATTAATCCCCAAACTCAGGAAATCAAGCTGATAGATTTTGGTATTTCCTCCCTATTACCTAAAGAAACTGCGGACATCAAAAGCCCGAATGTATTATCAGGGACACTTACCTATATGTCTCCAGAACAAACAGGAAGAATGAATAGAGGCATAGATTACCGTACTGATTTTTATTCTTTAGGAGTAACTTTTTATGAATTACTCACAGGACAATTACCTTTTTATAGTCCAAACCATTTAGAATTGATATATTACCATCTGGCAAAAGAACCTATTAATGCTAGAGAAATTAATCCCCAAATTCCTCAAGTTTTAGCAGATGTCATTACTAAGTTAATGGCAAAAAACCCTGATGATAGATATCAAACAGCTAGAGGAATTATATATGATCTAGAAATATGTCAAAAAATGTTATTAACTGAAGGTGAAATTAATAACTTTGAATTAGCAAAACGAGATATCAGTGATAGGTTTCTGATTCATAACAGACTATATGGTAGAGAACAGGAAATTATTACTTTATTAAAGGCTTTTGAGAACGTCAGTGCTGGTAATAAAGAATTAATGTTAGTGGCAGGTTTTTCTGGGATTGGTAAAACTGCTGTCGTTAATGAAGTTCATAAACCAATTGTGCGGGAAAAAGGTTATTTTATCTCTGGTAAATATGATCAATTTCAGCGAAATATTCCCTTTTCTGCATTAGTGCAAGCATTTCGCAGTCTCATGAGACAACTGCTAACTGAAAATACAGTACAGTTACAAGAGTGGAAGATTCAGATATTATCAGCTTTGGGAGAACAAGCACAGGTAATTATTGATGTCATTCCTGAACTAGAAAATATTATTGGTCAGCAATCACCAGTTCCTGAACTGACGGGAAATGCTTCAGAAAATCGCTTTAATTTATTATTTAGTAAGTTTATTCAGGTATTTGCCACAGGTGAACATCCATTAGTCATTTTCTTAGATGATTTACAATGGGCTGATATAGCTTCTTTAAAATTAATAAAATTATTAATGTGTGAAAAATACACAAAATATTTATTATTAATTGGAGCATATCGAGATAATGAAGTCAATCCGGGACATCCTTTAATCACAACTTTAGATGATATTCGTCAAGAAAATATCACAATTAATCAGATTATTTTGCAAGCTTTAGATAAATCTCATATTAGACTATTAGTTACAGATACTCTATCTTGTCCGAAATTACATAACCAAGACCTAACAGAACTACTTTTAAGAACCACTCAAGGTAATCCATTTTTTACCAATCAGTTACTTAAATCATTACATGAAGATGGATTAATTACTTTTAATTTTAGCCTTGGTTATTGGCAGTGTGATATAAATGCAGCCAAAGCTTTATATCATAATGATGATATTGTTAATTTTCTCAAAATCCAATTACAAAAATTACCTAAAAATACTCAAGATATTTTAAAAATAGCTGCTTGTATTGGCAACCAATTTGATTTATCTACCCTGGCTATAGTTTGTGAAAAATCCCAAATACAAATAGCGGCTGAATTATGGGATGCTTTGCAAGAAGAACTGATTATTCCCCAAAATGAAGCATATAAATTTTTTACGGGCGAAGAATCAGTATTTGATGTTTTTAACTTAAATTTCCCGGTTAATAACACTGAATCAATTTTCGCTAAATATAAATTTTTTCATGACCAAATATATATGTCTCAAATGCAACTACAAAGAGCAATAGAGACAGGGTTGAATTTAGTCAACTTGCTGGGAGTAAATTTAGAAAAAACACCTCCACAAAACTTAAATGTTGATGATTTAATCAATTTACCAGAGATGATAGCTACTGATAAACTTGCGGTGATGCGGATTTTAACTAATCTGACTGCTGCTAGTTATTTTGTTGATCCAGAATTATTCCCAGTTATTATCTTTACCATGATCAATCTATCAGTAAAATATGGCAATTCTCCATTTTCTGCTCCTGGATATGTGAATTATGGGGTGATACTCTGCGGTTTTGTTGCTGATATTGAAACTGGATATCGTTATGGTGAATTGGCTTTAAATATATTAGATAAATTTGATGGTAGAACAGTTAAATGTCGAGTTATGCTAATGTGGGCTTGCAATGTCCTATTTTGGAAAAAACATCTCAAAACAGTAGTAAGTAGCTTACAAGAAGCCTTACAAAGCGGAATAGAAACTGGAGATTTAGAATATTCTGGTTACTGCTCGTCAATGTATAACATGAATATGATTTTCAGTGGTGAAAACTTATCCTATGTATTTGAGCAGTTAAAAAGTCATATACTTTTAATGTATAGCTTGAAGCAAGAAGGTAGTGTTTTACTACATAAGCTATGGTATCAGCTAGTTTTTAATCTTGCAGAAATTAATGAAACCAAACAAACATTTGATGGTGAGTTATTTGATGAATCTCAAATATTACCAATTTTGATCGCATCTAAAGCATCAACTGTAATATTTTCATTATATTTAGCAAAAACTATATTTTATTACTTCTCTGGTTTGACCAGTATTGCTGTTGAGAATGGGATTCAAGGTGAAGCTTATTTAGAATGTGTAGTGGGACAAGTTACTACGAGTCAATATAATTTTTATTATTCTTTATCTCTTTTAGCTGAATATGATCAGCAGTCTGTGAGTGGACAAAAACAATATTTAGAAAAGGTTTTATCCAATCAAGAGAAAATGAAAAATTGGGCTGTTCATGCACCCATGAACTTTCAACATAAATATGAATTAATAGAAGCAGAAAAAGCGAGAGTGTTAGGAAACAATTGGCAAGCAATAGAGCTTTATGACCAAGCAATTATTGGAGCTAAAAAACACAAATATCTTCATGAAGAAGCACTAGCTAATGAACTAGCAGCTAAATTTTACCTGAGCTTTAATAAAGAGAAAATTGCTAAAACTTATTTAATAGATGCTTATTATTGTTATGCTAATTGGGGAGCTAGGGCTAAAATTGAGAGTTTAGAAACAACCTATCCTCATTTGCTTGAACCTATTATTAATCAAACTAAAACTAAATTAACAGCCGGTGAAGTAAGTACACTTATTAGTAAACCTAGTTTGACAGGTGTTTCTGCATTATTAGATTTAGGAACTGTGACTAAAGCATCCTTAGCCATTGCTTCGGAAATTCAGATAGATAAGTTATTATATACTCTCATGCAGGTAATATCAGAGAATGTTGCCGCCAATAAATCTGCATTAATTTTGCAAAAAGAGGGAAATTTAATATTAGTAGCTCAATGTATGAATGAACATGAATGTAAATTTTCTACTACACCAATTAACGATAGCCAAGATTTACCATCAAGTATTATTAATTATGTAGCAAATATGCAAGAATATTTATTAATTAGTGATGCTACAAATGATCAGGATTTTGCCAATGATTCATACATTATTCAGCATCAATCTAAATCCATATTATGCAATCCTATTTTGAATAAAGGGCAATTAGTTGGTATTATTTATTTAGAAAATAATCTAACTGTGGGTGCTTTCACTATTGACAGATTAAGAATATTAAATCTCCTATCTTCTCAAGCTGCTATTTCCCTAGAAAATGCCCAACTCTATAGTAATTTAGAAGAAAAAGTCACTCAAAGAACTCAGGAACTCAATGAAAAAAATCTGCACTTAGAACAAACATTGAATGAATTAAAAGCCACACAATCACAATTAATTCAAACGGAGAAAATGTCCAGTTTAGGACAAATGGTTGCGGGTATTGCCCATGAAATTAATAACCCCGTCAATTTTATCTATGCGAATATTGAACACGCTAGTAATTATACTGAATCTATTATCAATTTACTGAATATATATCAACAAGAATATTCTAGTCACTCAGCTACTATTGAAAAATATAAACAAGACAATGATTTTGATTTTGTTATTCAAGATTTACCTAGAATTCTTGATTCAATGACGGTAGGTTCAGAACGGATTCGGAAGATTATTTTAAGTTTACGTAATTTTTCCCGTCTTGACGAGTCCGAAATGAAACCTGTAGATATCCATGAGGGAATTGATAGTACATTAATGATTTTAGAAACTCGATTCCAAGAAAAGTTAGGCTATTCTAGCAATGTAGTCATTAAAAATTATGGTAATCTTCCCTTAGTCCAATGTTATGCTTCTCAACTAAATCAGGTATTTATGAATATCATTAGTAATGCCATTGATGTTCTCAAACAGCGTGAAAAAAGTTTATCTACCGCAGAACTCAAGAATAATCCTAACCAGATCATTATTCGCACTCAAATCATTAATAATAATTGGGTACAAATTGCCATTAAAGATAATGGTATGGGGATAAATCCCGAAATTAAACAACGCATATTTGATCCTTTTTTCACCACCAAACCTGTAGGAGAAGGTACAGGTTTAGGACTATCAATCAGTTATCAAATTATCGTAGATAAACACAGTGGTAAATTAGATTGTATCTCTGCACCCGGAAAAGGAACAGAATTTATCATTGAAATTCCCATAAAACTCCACCAACCATAAAACGCCTACTCTCCGCGCCTCTGCGCCTCTGCGTGCAAAAAAATATTCAACTCTGCATAACAGCATCTAATAATAACCCAGCCCCAAACCGAACAGGATCTGTACAAGGTAACTTAGTTTCTGCTATAATTTGAGCGATCGCATTTTTCGCCTCCACTTCCCCCAAATTCCGAGTATTCAACGCAATTCCCACCACAGGAACAGGACGAAAAGCCCCCGCACCACTAGCAACAATTTCATACATCCGAATCACCTCAGATAACGCTGGAATTGGTATATGAGGATTATTACGGTTATGGGTTTGTCCTGCTTGATGCACCAATATTAAATGTGTAGGCTGAGAACCGCGAATTAACGGTAAAGTAGCCGTTGAGCCAGGGTGTAAAAGAGAACCTTGCCCCTCAATTTGCAAAATGTCGTAATGTTGACCAAAACGCATGACCAACTGTTCCACCGCACCCGCAGCAAAATCCACCCGCACAGCGTCTAAAGCCACCCCTTCCCCTTCCAACATTAACCCAGTTTGACCAGTAGCCAAAAACTTAGAACGGATACCCTGCAACTTAGCCACCCGGTGTAATTCCAGACTGGTAGACATTTTACCAATAGCCATATCCGTTCCCACCGTCAACACCCGCCGACAGGGCAGAGTTTGCGCCATTGCCGAGGCTACATCTAAATTAGCTGGTTCTTTGCGGACATCCCAAATTAATTGTCCTGGTTTCAGGAGGGCATTTAACTCCGGTATATTTGCCATTGGTGTATGTAACCCATTTACCAAAGACATTCCCGCCTTGAGGGCATCTTTGATATCCAGCCAATAATCATCAGGAACAGCACCACCTTTAGGTGCAATCCCAATTACTAGAACTTCCGGTTTATACTGTAAAGCTGCTGTCACAGATGCCACAATTGGCGCATCTCGCTGAATACCTGTTAACTCGACTAAAGACTTACCTACAGATTCTCTATCAATCACCGCCACAATGGGGGACTCGCTGTAGCGTAAAATTGACAACCCTGTTTTTCCTTGAACTCCAGTAATTCCCTCATGAAGAAGAATTGCTATTTTTTGATTAAGCGACAGACGCACAGTGTTTCACTCCCAAACCAGGTAAATTATTCGGCAAAACTCGCCCATTTTCTACCACTGCACCAGTAAAAGGATCATCAATTAGATTTAAGTGACTATCTAAATCCAAATAATCAGCCAGTGGTGCAAGTTGTAAAGCGGCGGTATTAGCTAGACAACTATCAGAATAACAGCCAAACATGATTTGTAAATTATGGGCTTTGGCTGTATGCACCATCCGCATGGCTTCAGTGATTCCCCCAGATTTCATTAATTTGATATTAATGCCATCAACATGATTAGCTAATTGGGGAATATCCGCACTGGTAAAGCAACTTTCATCTACAAAAATTGGTAAGGGGGAATGTTTTTTTAACTGGGCTAAATTTGCTTCTTCACCCCTTGCTAATGGCTGTTCTACATACTTTATTCCCAAATCAGCCAACCAATTACACATATTTACAGCATCGGTTAAATTCCAACCTCCGTTAGCATCAACAAGTATATCTTTTCCGTCCGCTTCTTCCCGTACCGCTAAGAGCATTTTTTGATCTGCTTCTATTCCCTCGGTTGAACCTAATTTGACTTTTAACAACTGCACATCCATAAATTGTAACCAGTCTCCCGTCCTTGCCCTTGCACCTGCTGGGGAGTTAATGCCAATTGTTACCGATGTTGGCACTATAACATTTTTATCCAGTCCCCACAGTTGCCACAATGGCAAATTCACACGCTTACCCAACCAATCATGTAATGCCATATCCACAGCCGCTTTGACTGCGGACGGAATTTGCATTTGTTCTAATAGTGCCTCAATTTCCTGCCGTTGCCAAGGGCTATACTTTTGTAAAGTAGGTATGATTTGCTGCAAGTTTTCCTGGATTTTCTCCGTAGATTGCCTATGGTTGCCTACGCCAAAAGGAGATGCTTCTCCCCAACCTGTAATTCCTTCTGCGGTAATTTGTAACCAGATATTTGTTGTTTGTGCTGTTGTCCCGCGACTAATTGTGAGGGGAAATCGTTTGTTAACGGTAAAGGTTTGAAAATTGATTTGCATAAATATATTCAATGGGGAATATGTATTTTACATGGAGTTGGAATTGTCAGCTACTTGATATTTTCCAGTCTTGTTAACCATTTATCGAAATGCTGACACTGTTTACGTATTGTATCCAATCCGATATCCATAGCAATTAAAGAACCATGTAACGGTTTATCATATCCAGGACAACATCGAAGAATACGTTTAGAACTGGACGTAGATAAATATTATCATTAATAGGAGCAGCTTGTTTTACATAGGCACTGTCGCTGGTATCATGAAAATGATAAACCCGCCATTGCTGCATGGCAGATAATATATATTTATCCATTTTTGTACCAGTACCAGTAAAAGCCTGAGTTTCAAAATGACCACTACCTATTAGTGCTTGCGATCGCATTTTTGACTTACCACTACTCCAGCCAAATGACTCTTTAGAAAACATCAGACGGTTATCTTGAGTAGGTTCAAGGGTGGCAAGGTATCTATTATTGCCAAAATATAGTTCAATCTCTAATTGTTCAGTTGTTTTTCGACCAAAATGCAATATTGTATCTGGTCCACCTTGACGACTAACAAAAACTTGCAAATGTCCATCAAGTATCTCTTGAACCATGCGAAAAAAGCTGATAAAATTGGATTTTCCTGCGCCATTGCAGCCAATGAGTATATTGAGTTGAGTAAGTTCAAGATTACATTCTGCAATAGATTTAAAGCCCTTCAAAACAATCCTTGATAGTTGTTTTTCACTAATCAACTTTGCCAGAGTAATTTTTTCCTCGGTCATATTAATAATCTGACGGGATGACATATTTTCTCCTTGTTTCTGTTTTTGTAACTCTAAAATCCGTTGTTTAGCTAAGTTCAAAATCTCTTGATGATTTATTTTTTGATTCTTTTGTCTCTTGTAATTCTAACCTTTCAACTAGATAACTATAAAGTTCTAACCATTTTTCACGATTCTCTAGCTTTTTTAACAAATCATCACCAGCCTTTAAAGTATCAAAAGCAAATTGATAATTTCCCTGTTCACAATGATGATAAAAAGCATCAATATAATCTGTTAAATCATCTTCCCAATCCCAATCTTCCAGCCAATCACCTTCTATATCATCAACATAAAGATGAATATAATCTGAGCCATAGGTTTCTTTATCTAGCTGCAACTGTTGGGATGCTTCTAGATACTTTTCATCTACCTCGGAAGTTGACTGATTATAAATACTTACATTCTTAGTCATCTTTATTTATTTCTTCTTCTGTGTTCTCAACTGCAAAAGCTTCAATAGCAGTAAAAACTTGTTGTACTGTTTTCGGATGTAGAATCTTACCTGAATGAAAAGGAATCACTACTCTAACATTTTCTCGAAAATAAATTCTGTGACTACCTTTGCTTCTCATTTCTATAAAACCAGCATTTAATAGTAATTTTTCAGATTCTTTGGCAGTTAGTCGCGGCAGTTTAGGCAACTTTCACCTCCAAAGTCATAGTTAATATGTCTTTGTGCTGAAGTGCTTGTTTCTCAAATTCTGATAATGTTTCTATATATAATTCAACAGCTTCTTTGATATTTGCTTGTACTGTTTCTAATGAATCACCTTCAGATTGACATCCAGGAAGTTCAGGACAATAAGCATAATAGCCATGTTCATCTTTTTCAATGACAATACTAACTTTATAGGACATAAGTAACTTCTATTTGATGATTAATGACTGACTATTATATCATAGTTCATTATTTTGCATATCTATAGGAATCCGGTTTGATTCCTGATAGCGTTCACGCAGTGTGCCGTTCGCGGTAGCGTGCCGGAGGCATCAGGCATAGCGTGGCGTTAGCCATATTTTCCTACGTAGGAAGGCAAGAGGCAATCATGCAAGAGGTAAGAGGATTCAAGAATATAAAGGTGTACCGAGTTCCGTTCAAAAATCAAATAGGAGTCCTATAGCACAGGTTGGCGGAAATAAGATAACTATTAAAAGCTCGGAAATTGGTTGATTACAAGGCTTGAAAATGGTTCATTTACTTAAGCTGCACGGTACTAGTTAAAGATATTTATTCTGGGAAATAATTTGTTTTTCTTAATCGAAGTTTTCTTTGTCTGAATGATCATCTTCATTAGATTTTTTCATTCCTTCTTGTAAATTTCTGAGACTTTTTCCCAAGACTCCTCCCAACTCAGGAATTTTCTTCGGTCCAAAAATCAAAATAGCAACTATGGCAATAATCCCTACTTCCGGCCAGCCTAATCCAAACATGATAATTTTCCTCTTGAGTCACTGTAATTATACTAAAAACGGGTGAGATTTAAACTTTTGCCAAATGACAAAGAACCCAGATGTGTAGGGGTAAAGCAAAAGCTTATTGGTGTCAACTTAACGTAAAACATCTATCCCGCAAATCCCGCAAAGAACTCAAGTCGTCTCATTCCCAGTCAGAGACTGGGAATGAATTCTAGAAGGCTCTGCCTTCAATAATATTAGAGGCAGAGCCTCATCAACTGCATTCCTAGTCAGAGACTAGGAACGAGATGTGGTAGGGATTTGAGCTTAAGTTGACACCAATGAAGCTCTTGCTTTACCCCTACGTTTAGAATCAAACAGTCAAGCCGTTTTGAGTATAACTATAGAATTTATTCTGTTATAATTGGCATATTTAACCACTGACTTAATTCCCTGGCTAACCATTCCAGTTGTCCTACCGATTTGATCGGAAAATTATTAACACTAAACTCAAATTTTTCTACCCCTGCCCAAATTACCAATTTTGCAGGTACTTGAGTTTTATTCCCGTCTGAGTCTTTAGTAAAATATTGGGGTGTATAAACCAGTTTATTAATACTTTCTCTGGAAACTGAACGACAACGGGGGATTTTCCATTTCCCTAACTGGTGATTAAGAGAAATTTGTTGCTGATCTATATGTATGCTGACACCACCAAATAAGCCGTATACTATACCGTAAATCATCGAAAAACCTACACCCCAAAAAGGTAGGGAGAACAACGCAAAGGGTATATTACCGGGAAAAGGTGCAGAAAGAGCGCCAATAGTCCAAACTAAGATAAATAAATTCCAAAATATGGCAAAAAAACCCATAAACACCATTGAGGATTGAAAGCCAACGGGAGGAATAGTAATGTCTAAAGCATCTTCATTTTTTGTGAGTTGAACTTTACTACCCGCTGGTTTGTCCTGCTGCTGCTGTTGTTTGAGAGTCCAATTATTCTTATCCCAATACCAATCACCTCGTGTTAATTCTAATGGGATGATTTCTCTGGAAAAATCCTTTTGTAAAACAGACAAAGCTTCACTTGCAGAACTCAAGCGTTTTTCTAAACTAATTTGTGTCATCCACTTTAGCCAGTTGGTTAAACTGGGACTCAGGTTAGTTGCTTGCTCAAACTGAATGCAAAAATCCTTTTGGGGTAAATCTGCTGGGTGAGTCCCCGTTACCAAATATATCAGAGTTGCACCTAAACTATAAAGGTCAGAAGCGGGAACGGTACGCCCTCCAAACTGTTCCTGTGGCATATAACCGTAAGTACCAACAACAGTTCTTGTCCCTCCTTCTGCTGCTAGGACGGTCTGGACTGAACCAAAATCTATTAAATAAACTGAACCAACGCTATTACCAGAGCGCTCTCCCAATAAAATATTGCTAGGCTTAAGATCACGGTGGATAACTGGTGGATTTAAATTATGTAAATATATAAGAATCTCCAAAACGGATGAAGCGATTTCTTTAACTTCAATTTCTGTAAATTTTCTCCCAGTTTGTAAATATTGCTCTAGAGTTTGGGCTGGTATATAAGTTTGGACAAGGGCAAATCCTTGATATTTAGAGGAATTTACTTCAAAATAGTCTAAGTAGGCAGGAATCTGAGAATGTGATAAAGACTTTAAGATTTGGGCTTCTCTCTCAAACAACTTGAGATCATCCCATTCAAAATCACTACTGAAAGCAAGTAACTTGACAATTACCGATTTTCCAGTTACTAAATCAGTAGCGAGGAAAGTCCTTCTGCCAGCTTTTTTGCCTAGCTGTTGTTGAACTTCGTAGCGATTAGCTAATATTTCCCTGTTCATCATTGCAGTTTCCTGATGTCACTTGTCAGTATTAGGTAGGTTGGCGTTGAAAATTGTCGTTATAGCAAGGCAAGAGGCAAGAGTAAGGAAGTTTTCAGCGATTTTACGTTTCTTTACACAGTTTGGTTTTATTGTGTTCACCTACTTAGGGTTTGCTGGTAGCGTAGCGTGGCGTTAGCCATACTCCTGAATGGGCGCAGGCCCTGCGCCCCTACCTCCTGATAGCGCAGCGTGGTGTTAGCCATACTTCTGATAGCGCAGCGTGGCGTTGGTCATACTTCTAGCCCTCACAGATAACTTTTTCAGCAAACTCTACTTAATACCAAAATTATCGTCCCTATTTCCAATTGTTAAATTTTAATTGTTAATTGTTAATTGTTAATTGCTTATGCCTTCCCCACTTTGGCCTTACATCACCCCAGGTATTCCCGACGAATTATTTGAGAATTTACCAGGTATTCCTCTGAGTCAGCGAGAATTAAGATTGTTGTTGATTTCCCAATTACGACTACAAGCTGATTCGGTATTGTGGGATATTGGTGCAGGAACAGGTACAATTCCTATAGAGGTAGGTTTATTGTGTCCCCAAGGACGGGTAATTGCTATCGAAAGGGACGAGGATGTTGCTAATCTAATTAGACGCAACTGCGATCGCTTTGAAGTCAAAAATGTCGAAGTCATTGAAGGTAGCGCTCCAGAATGCTTAGACCAAATCAAGTCAGCACCTGATCGCATCTGCATTGAGGGAGGAAAAGCCATACAGGATATTGTCCAAGCTGCATGGCAGTATTTACCAACATCTGGTCGAGTGGTCGCCACTGCTGCTAATCTAGAAAATCTGTATACCATTTCTCAAAGCTTTTCTCAGTTAAGAGTTAGGAATATTGAAGTTGTCCAATCAGCAGTTAATCGCTTAGAAACACGGGGCTATTCTCAAACATTTGTAGCAGCCGATCCCATTTTCATTCTCAGTGGTGAGAAACTAGAGTGAACTACTCCGCCGTAAAACGGACGGAGCTTCCCAATTCATCGGGAATAGCCGCTAGAACTCCATAGTTCTATGGGTCTGACATTCCCTCCAAGGGCAGGAGTCCTGATTCCCAAGACCCAAATCTTTCTCTGGCGACACTTACCTATCAGCTTGGTTTTCGCTTACGGCATTGGTGGTCAAGATACACGATATCTTACCGAAAAATCCTGGCGATTCGTCATCCCCTGCTCACATCCCCACATTAGGAGTACATTGAAGCTGGGGACTTCCACAAATTGTTAAATTCCTTCGGTTTTCGGTTTTGGGTTGCATCCAAAATCCAAAATCTAAAATCCCAAATATTACCCTATGCCCTGGTCTCGAATTATTAGTGGAATTGTTGCAATTATCATGGCGCTATCTGCAACCCTATTGGGGGGTTGGTATTTTACGATAGCGATCGCTATTGTCGTATTTTTAGGTCAACAAGAATATTTTAATTTGGTTCGCTCTAGAGGCATAACACCCTCAGTTAAAACTACCATGATTGTTAGTCAAGTTCTACTGGCAATTTGTACTCTGAATGGTAGTTTAGCTGATGCAATTATGCCCATAGCCGGGACGCTTATTTGTTTTTACCTACTTTTTCAACCCAAATTAGCCACCATTGCGGATATTTCCGCTTCTATTATGGGTTTGTTTTATGTAGGTTACTTACCAAGTTACTGGGTCAGGTTACGGGGAATTGATCATGCTATTAGCAGTAATTTACCTTTAGGTGGTTATTGGCCATCTAATTGGCAAGATATCGGACAAGGCAATTTGACTGCCTTTCCCACAGGTTTAACTGCGACTATCCTCACGTTCTTATGTATTTGGGCTGCGGATATTGGCGCTTATACTTTTGGTAAATTCTTCGGGAAAACTCGGTTATCAGATATTAGTCCCAAAAAAACCGTAGAAGGTGCAGTTTTTGGCATTAGTGCTAGTGTCGCTGTTGCGATCACAGGAGCTTACTTTCTCAATTTTCCCGACTGGTTAATCACTGGTTTCACATTGGGTCTAATTATTGGTATTGCTAGTTTGTTAGGTGACTTAACAGAATCTTTGCTCAAACGTGATGCTGGTGTCAAGGATTCAGGACAATTGATCCCTGGTCATGGAGGGATTTTAGATCGCACCGATAGCTATATTTTTACTGCTCCTTTAGTGTATTATTTCGTTACATTACTTTTACCTTTATTAGAAAAAACGCTGTAACAGGAACTAAGATAAGATTTAATCTCTACTTGCCCACATCACTCACAATAGCCATATAATTTAAACTAAATTCAGGGAATATTGAATTTTGATTTTTTAATGATTATGGGTTAATGTTAATACGTCCACAACAACTGAGTTGTCCCGGTATCAGAGAAACTTTGGCGATATCAACATCTGTTCCCAGATTTATAATATAAGGAGAATTCCTTTCCCAAAGCACCTCCCGATCAGTCTTGATTTTAACTTGTGTTAATTGTAGTTCTTGACCATTGAGTAGTTCTAAGCCTAAATAAATATTGAAAAATGCCCCTTCTATCTCAGAGACTGGGATACCATTCAGGATCAATACCTGATTGTCAAGGGTGATTCTTCGCCAAGTAATGTCCTTGAAATTTAGGCTATATTCTGCTAGTAGTGGAATCAGTACATCATTTATAGCTGTTAATAATAATGGAGATGACAGAGAATTATTAAGATCCTGTTCAGCGATTATCAGCTTACCAACTACAGGTACTATTGCTGATAATTGCAAAGGTTGTCCTTTCAAAATTGAAGCCACATTCAGTTGGATCTGTTCTGCCTGAAGTTCAATTTGTGTAGCATGAAGACCTTGATACACGGCATTACTAGCAGAAATGGATACTCCAGGAATGCAACCAGACAGCAATTGGCGATCGCTTGCTGTAATCTGTACCTCTAAATGAGATACTTGATTTAATTGGCTTCTTAACCAAAGCTTAATCGCTGATGTTAAAACTTTTGTAATGATCCTGACTTTGCTGTTATTTGTATTTGGGGAACTTGGTTCTGTCATTTTTCGACGGTTATATCAATGTAAATATGCTCAAAACTTGAGTATCTTAAACAAACCTTAACTTTAACATGGAAGTTTGTTAACAACAAAATGCAAACATTAGCAGTATAAAAATATTCAGCGAGAAAATCACAGTTTAAACATGGAGGCACGGCTACAAAAAATTCTAGCTCAATGGGGTATAGCCTCACGACGTGAAGCTGAAGAAATGATTAGGCAATCACGAGTATGTGTGAATGGGGTATTAGCACATTTAGGACAAAAAGTCGATCCTCACCAAGATAAAATCTCTATAGATGGTCAACCTGTACTGGGAGAACAGCGTCCATCCAAAATGTATTTATTACTGCATAAACCAGCAGGATTTGTCTCCACTTGCCATGATCCCCAAGGAAGACCAACGGTTTTGGATCTCCTTCCGTCAGCATTAAGAACCGGATGGGGTATTCACCCGGTTGGCCGTTTAGATGTAGACTCGACAGGAGCATTGATTTTAACCAATGATGGAGAATTGACCTATGGACTTACCCATCCTAGTCATAGTATTCCCAAGACCTACCGCGTTGTAGTTCAAGGACACCCTCCAGCAAAAGTTCTCGAAAATTGGAGTCAGGGTATAGTTCTGGAAGGAAGAATCACAAGACCTGCTCAAGTGCGTTTGATTGAAAATTATATTGATCAAAGCTGTTTAGAGATAGTTTTACAGGAAGGAAGAAACCGTCAAATTCGTCGTATAGCCGAACAGTTGGGATATCCAGTCATTAAGCTACATCGCACGGCTATTGGTTCAATTCAATTAAAAACATCAACAACAGCATCCTTGCCATCTGGTAAATACCGTCATCTTAGTCAGGATGAAATTAGTTTTTTAAATAAGCAGATAATTCGCACACCTATTAAGACAAAGCCGAGTTAAGGAGTAAAAGAAAAACATGAAATGGTTCAGAAAGAAGGGTAAACAGTCAATCAAACCTTCTATCAAGGAACATCAAGCCGAAAAGTTAGGGCAACTTGGCTCTCAACTAGGTTCGCTACGGCAGGAACAGGGTTTAACTCTAGATGAGTTAGTCGTATTCACCAGAATTCCTCGAAGACTTTTACAAGCCATTGAAGAAGGTAATTTAAGCGACTTACCAGAACCCATCTATGTTCAAGGCTTAATTAGACAGTTTGCAGACGCTTTAGGAATTCGGGGTGGGGAATTTGCTAGTCATTTCCCCATTGGTTCTCAATCAGTAAGTGTTCAATCCAATTGGAAAGTACAAGCTGTTCCTCAATTACGTCCTATTCATCTTTACCTGCTTTATATTGGGCTGATTTTCTGCTCTGTTAACGGTTTATCCCAGTTGTTGAATAATTCCACTTTGCAAGCAAACAATCGCCAAATTCAACCAAAAACTGTAACCCAATTGGCAGGGGAAGAAGCTGCTAATAATACATTTATCAACAAGCAAGGGGATCAATCCGTACAAATTGGTGTCACATTAAAAGCTTCATCTTGGATTAGCGTGGTTACAGATGGTAAAACAGCCTTTGAGGGAGTTTTACCACAAGGTTCTAGCCGCACCTGGAACGCCACCGAGCAACTGACAGTAAAAACTGATAATGCTGGTGGTGTGTTAATGAGTGTGAATCAGCAAGAAGCAAAGGAAATGGGAGAAATCGGCAAAGCTCAAGAAATCAACATTGCTGCTAAACCAAACTTATAGTGGTCAGTGGTCAGTAGTCAGTAGTCAGTGGGAAAATTCTTTCTCCCCCCCCTACTTCCCCTACTCCCCCTACTCCCCCTACTCCCCCTACTCCCCCTACTCCCCCTACTCCCCCTACTCCCTGTCACCTGTCACCTGCTTCCCTATAAGCGCGTCCGCAACGGAAAGTGAGAGTTTTTAGGCGATCGCTTAAATCTGGCGTTAATACCCCCGATTGGTAACGCCACTCCCAATTTCCCACCGCCGTACTGGGAAAATTCATCCGGGCTTGAGTCCCCAAACCTAATACATCCTGCAAAGGTATAATTGCTTGATTGGCAATAGAACTCAAAGCTAACCTAATTAAATCCCAGTTTATACCATCTGGACTGATACAACCCAAATACAACAATAGATTTTGCTTTTCGTAATCATTTGCAGCATTAAACCAGCCTACAGTCGTATCATTATCATGAGTACCAGTATAAACTACAGCATTTCGTGTGTAGTTAAAGGGTAAAAAAGGATTACCGGGATCAGAACCAAAGGCAAACTGCAATACTTTCATCCCTGGAAACTCAAACTGATCTCGCAGTGCTTCCACTTCTGGCGTAATAATTCCCAAATCCTCCGCCAAAACAGGTAACTTACCCAAATGCTTTCTAATTGCCTCAAATAAAGCCACTCCAGGTGCTTCAATCCATTCGCCATTCATGGCAGTCGTTTCTCCCTGGGGAACAGCCCAATAAGCCTCAAAACCCCGGAAATGATCAATGCGAATTATATCCACATAATCCAGCATCGCCTCAAAGCGTAATATCCACCATTTGAAATCTTGTTTTTGCAATTCTTCCCAGTTATAAACCGGATTTCCCCATAATTGACCAGTAGCGCTAAAGTAGTCGGGTGGAACTCCCGCCATTAAAGCCACTTCTCCCGTTTCTGCATCTAAAGCAAAAATCTCAGGATTAGCCCACACATCAGCACTATCATGGGCTACATAAATAGGGATATCACCAATAATCTCTATCCCATTGTCATTAGCATAGTTTTTCAGTTCTGACCACTGCCGGAAAAACTCATATTGAACAAACTTGTAATAAAAAATCTCCTCTGCTAATTCTTTTTCCATCTGAGCTAAAGCTGCTGGTTCACGCTTTGCCAATTCCGGTTCCCAATTGTACCAGCTTGCACCATTTTGGATATCTTTAAGAGCCATAAATAGCGCATAATTATTTAACCAATAGCCTTTATCAGCACAAAACTTAGCAAAAGCCTGTTTTTGAGTTGAATTTGCTTTAATTTTAAAATCCTCACAAGCTTTAATGAGCAGATTGACCTTGACAGGGATCACCTCATTAAAATCTACCTTATCTACAGTAAAATCTGGTAAATCAGCCAAATCTTCGGCAATTAACAAACCCTCCTCTAACAACTTCTCTGGACTAATCAAAAAGTAATTTCCAGCCATTGCGGAGTAGCACATATAAGGAGAATTACCGTAACCAGTCGGTCCTAGCGGTAAAACTTGCCAATATTGCTGCTGACTATTTTTGAGAAAATCAATAAACCGATAAGCTTCCAAACCCAAATCCCCAATACCAAACCGACTGGGGAAAGAAGTAGGATGTAGTAAAATACCACTTGATCTAGGAAAAGGCATATTTAACCTGAAATATAGGAAAACGTAATTTTTTATAAATCACGCATCGAATTTATCATGCCATAGCCAGCGTTGACTGTTCTGATTCATGAAGAAATAGAAACAAGAGTAAATAATTAATACATAATCCAAAATCCAAAATCTAAAATTTTATGACTTACAGAAATCCTGCACCCACCGTTGATATCATTATTGAATTAATTGATAGACCTCATCGCCCCATTATCCTGATTGAAAGACATAATGAACCATTAGGTTGGGCGTTACCCGGTGGTTTTGTTGATTATGGTGAATCGGTGGAAAAGGCGGCAATTAGGGAAGCAGAGGAAGAAATAGGTTTAAAAGTAGAATTAGTCGAACAGTTATTAGTGTATTCTGATCCTAAGCGCGATCGCCGTCAGCATACGATTAGTATTGTGTTTTTAGCAACTGCTACGGGTGAACCTTTGGCGGGTGATGATGCTAAGAGTTTGGGTATTTTCTCGCCTTGGTGTGTTCCTGGTAATTTGTGTTTTGATCATGACCGGATTTTGCGGGATTATTGGCAATATAGAAATTATGGGATTCGTCCGAGGTTGGGGTAAGAGAAATAAACCACGAAGAAGCGAAGGACACGAAGGAAGAGAAGAAGAAAGAAGAAAAATGTAGGGGTTTAGCAATGCTAAACCCAAGGCGTTTAACTCTGTAGTCATGTTGCTTCTTTGTTTTATACTGTTTTCATGGTATTCAATGGTGCATTATGGACGCTGAAGAACTTTTAGAGAAATACGCTGCTGGGGAACGGAATTTTCGTTCGGAAAATCTGAAAACGGTAGACCTTGAAGGTGCGGATTTGAGTGAAATCGACTTCACAGGTGCAGATTTGTCGCGGGCAGATTTGAATGATGCTAACCTGAGTAAAGCGGATCTTGACCGTACAAATCTCACGAGGGCATCTTTAGAAAATGCTAACTTGAGTGAGTTAGTATGCGCTTCTAATTTGAATTTGAGTTGGGCTAACTTGAGTGGTGCTAATTTGAGTAAAGCAAAGCTAGAAAGTGCAAATTTCAGTAATGCTCACTTGGATAATGCCAACTTGATAAAAGCAAACCTCAATAGTGCAAATCTCCAAAAAGCCTGTTTACAAGGGGCAAATTTAGAAAGAGCAGATTTACAAAATGCAGATTTAATGAGAGCAAATCTAGATAGTGCAAATCTGAAAAAAGCAGATTTAACCGGCGCGAATATCTACGGTGCAACCTTTAAAAATGCAGACCTCACAGGTGCGATAATGCCAGATGGAGAAGTTTACCAAACATCTACAGATTTAGAATTCGGTAAACCAGAAACACCATTAACAAAAGAGCCAAAAGACATATATATTATGACTCGTAAAGTAATCCGTACCGATAAAGCACCTGCACCAGTTGGACCATACAATCAAGCAATTCTCGCTTCTGGGCAAATGTTGTTTGTAGCTGGACAAATTGCCATAGATCCCCGTTTAGGTGATGTTGACTACACCGAAGATGTAGTTAAGCAAACTGAACAGGTAATGAAAAATATTGAAGCTATCCTGACAGAAGCAGGAGCTACATTTGCAGATGTGGTAAAAACTGGTGTATTTTTAGCTGATATGAATGATTTTGCCGCTGTCAATGCGGTTTATGCAAAATATTTTTCCGAAGATACCGCCCCAGCGCGTGCTTGTGTGGAGGTTTCCCGTTTGCCTAAAAATGTGTTGGTAGAAATTGATTGTATTGCTGTTATTGGTGGTTAATTATACTCAAAACGGCTAGAAACTGGACTTTTTTATCATACAAAGAACAAGCTTCAAAGCCTCTCCCCGTTGCGGGGAGAGGTTTGGAGAGGGGTTTCATATTTGGTTAAACTATGAACCGTTTGCAGTATATCCTGTGGGCAATGCCCACTCTACTTTTATTTTTCTGGTTCGATACCTAATGCTTTTAATTGGGCAGCTAATTTGTCAGCACGTTGTTTTTGTTGTTCTATCTCTTGTTGTTTTTGTTCTACTAATTCTGAACTCCACAACAGCAAATTTCCCTGTTCGTCCCACCATCTTAACCATTTACTAGTGAGGTTTTCCCTTGTCCCTTCCCACACTCCCAAGTAAAGGTTCATTTCCTCTATCCAGTAACGTTGGTTTTCATGAGGATTTTGTAAGGTGTACAAACCTGTATTAGAGTTTAGCTGATAAAATTCTAAACTACCGCTATCTGGTTCAAAAATGGCGTAATTAGGTACTTTTAAGATTTTTTCATAGAAAAACCATTTTCCAGGGGGATAAGTAGGTTTACTGGAATATTCTGTTCCGTCTGTATCAGAAATAAATTCCATCACTATTACGGGAATATCTCCCTGTATTTGGGGTGTATAACTACGAAAGACTTCTTGCTTCGTGACGCGAATTTCGGGTATATAAGCCCAATCAGGAGCTTTAATGACAATTTTGCTATTGACGGTGGCACAGATACCGTAGTTAGTCGGTGTGAGGCAATTTGGGGGAAGTTTACCGGCTAGTTGGAGGCTTTCAGTCAGGGCAGCGGCTTGGGCTGGTTGGTAGATGTTGTCCACTGGATCATCTGGGAGAATGTAATCATCGGGTAGTTTTTCCCAAGTGATTTGGTATGCTTGGGTAGCAATAATCATGATGGGTTTTCCTGTATTCAGGTTGTAAATTCTAGTTTAACTAGTTAACCCTGTTATGTCACTCTCGGAAAACAATAATTGAATCCATTTTTTGTAACTCTTATTTCATCAAGGGTTGGCACTTTTTTTATGTATTAAAAAATAAAATTGCTGCATAAAATGTCAAAACCAAAGCTCCATAAACCTCCCAGGTATTGAATTTTCCCAATCTGACAGAAGAGGATTAACTTCATTTCTCTCGGACCGAAATGTTTTTTCTTTCACTTCCACAGAAGTAAATTGATAATCTTTGGCAAAATAAACCCCTCTGGTAAACCTCTCCAGTATTAAATGTTATTCGGCGTTGCTGATTAAGGGTATGAATTTTAGTCTCACGCAAAGGCGCAATCACGCTTCGTGATCTCGAAGAGTAGACGCACTGAGGTAAGATTTTTAAAGGTTCAATTTGGAAATTTCATACCTCGATTCAGCAACGCCTGTTATTCCTTTTCCCTCTCCTAAGAGGAGAGGGTTAGGGAGAGGTAGGGAAGGGGGGTTAGGTTTCTGAAGATTATCGGTTTCATCTAATACTTTTCAAACACCCTACTTAGGAAGACCTTTACCTATTCGCTAAATATTGATACATTTCCCATCTAGCATTAACTTCCATTTGCGCTTGTTCTAGCAACAACTTGGCAACCTCCGGTTTACTTTTCGTCAACATCTTAAATCGGTTCTCTTGATACATTGACTTCTCCACCGATTCAGAAGGTGCTTTCATATCCAATTGTAAGGGATTTTTACCCTGTTCTTGTAATGCTGGATTATAGCGATATAACAACCATCTTCCTGAGTCTACTAGAGCCTTTTGCTGATGTAAACCTTTGGTCATATCAATCCCGTGAGCAATACAATGACTGTAAGCAATAATGATTGATGGACCGTCAAAAGCTTCCGCTTCTAAAAATGCTTTGAGTGTATGTTCATCACGCGCACCTAACGCTACACTCGCCACATAAACATTACCATAAGTCATCGCCATTAAACCCAAATCTTTCTTTGGTGCTGGTTTTCCGCCAGTTGCATATTTAGCAACTGCGGCTTTTGGTGTGGCTTTAGAAGATTGTCCTCCAGTGTTAGAATAAACTTCTGTATCCATTACCAAAATGTTCACATTGCGTCCTGTGGAAATCACATGATCAATTCCACCAAAGTCTATATCATACGCCCAACCATCACCCCCAACTATCCACACACTTTTCTTGACTAAATAATCAGCGAGGGATTTGAGATTTTGGATTTTGGATTTGAGATTTGCGTCTTTTATAGTTTCCGCAATCTCAGCTAATTTGTGGTTGAGAATGACAATTCTTTCCCGTTGGTCCCAAATATCAGCTTCGGTTTTTTGTTCAGCTTTGAGAATGGCATTAACTAAATTATCGCCAATTTCACTACTTAATTGTGACAATAATTCTCCTGCAAATTCCGCTTGTTTGTCTATAGATAAACGATAACCAAAACCAAATTCGGCGTTATCTTCAAATAAACTATTAGACCATGCAGGACCTCTACCGTCAGCGTTTTGACTCCAAGGAGTTGTGGGGAGATTTCCACCGTAAATGGAAGAACAGCCGGTGGCGTTGGCAACGAGTGAGCGATCGCCAAACAATTGTGTTAATAATTTAAGGTAGGGCGTTTCTCCACAACCAGCACAAGCACCGGAAAATTCAAACAACGGTTCTTGTAATTGCTGCTGACGAATTTGGCTTACTTTCAAAGTTTTCCGGTCTGGATTTGGTAAACTCAAAAAGAAATTCCAGTTTTCCCGTTCCTGTTCCCGCAACGGTAACTGGGGACTCATATTAATCGCCTTGAGGGTGGGTTCTGCCTTGTTTTTGGCAGGACAGACACTCACGCAAATTTCGCAGCCTGTACAGTCTTCTGGGGCTACCTGAATGGTAAATTTCTGGTTAGCAAAGCTCTTATCTTTGGCATTAGTGGACTTAAAAGATATGGGTGCGTTGACTAAGTCACTGGATTGATAAGCTTTGGCGCGAATAGCAGCATGAGGACAAACCATCACACATTTACCACATTGAACGCAGACATCAGCCTCCCAAACGGGGATTTCCTCCGCAACGTTGCGTTTTTCCCATTTTGCAGTTCCACTGGGGAAAGTTCCGTCAGCAGGTAACGCACTTACAGATAAATCATCACCTTCCCAGACCATGATTTTGCTAAGAACATTCTCGACAAATTTGGGTGCATTATTTTGTAGAAATCTTGCGTTATTTTGTAGAGACGTTCCATGGAACGTCTCTACATTTACAGAATGCAGATTTTCTAGGGTGTTGTCTACGGCTTTTAAATTCATCTTGACAACTTCCGCGCCTTTTTTACCATAAGTCTTTTCTATGGCTTGTTTGATTTTAGCGATCGCTTCTCTTTCTGGCAATACCCCCGCTAAAGCAAAGAAACACACCTGCATGATAGTGTTAATTCTGTGTCCCATACCACTATCTTTTGCCACTTGACTAGCATTAATAGTATAAACTTTCAGGTTCTTGTCAATAATTTGCTGTTGAACTTTTGAAGGTAGATTTTCCCAAACATTATCAGCATCATAAGGACTATTTAACAACAAAGTCGCTCCCGGTGCAGCAGCTTTTAAAATATCAATAGTTTCCACAAATCCCCAATGATGACAACCGATAAAATTAGCTTTGTCTATCAGGTAAGTTGAGCGAATTGTTCCAGTTCCAAACCGTAAATGAGAAACTGTCATAGAACCGGACTTTTTAGAATCATAAACAAAGTAACCTTGGGCGTTATTTTCTGTACCTTCCCCGATGATTTTGATGGAGTTTTTATTTGCCCCTACTGTACCATCTGAACCCAAACCATAGAACATTGCCCGAACCACATGATCTGGTTCTGTAGAGAAATTGGCATCAAAATTCAAAGAAGTGAAAGTGACATCATCATTAATCCCAATTGTGAAATGATTTTTGGGTTTAAGTTGAGTCAGATTATCAAAAATACTCTTCACCATTGCTGGAGTAAATTCCTTAGAAGACAGTCCATATCTGCCCCCAACAATTTTCGGGAATGTAGTTTTTTTCCACCCTTCATAAATAGCTGTCACCACATCTAAATATAAAGGTTCTCCTGCACTTCCAGCTTCTTTTGTTCTATCAAGGACAGCAATAGATTTAACACTATTTGGTAATGCTTCTATAAATCTGGCTACATCAAAAGGACGGAAAAGCCGCACTTTGATAACTCCAACTTTTTCCCCTTGATTGTTGAGATAATCTACAGTTTCATGGACAGTTTCACAACCAGAACCCATAATTACAATTACTCTTTCTGCCTTGGGTGCGCCATGATATTCATAGAGTTTGTAATATCTGCCTGTGCGTTCTCCAAATTTATCCATTATTGTTTGAACAATATCAGCACAACCATCATAATAAGGGTTTGCACCTTCACGAGATTGAAAATAAACATCAGGATTTTGTGCTGTTCCTCGTAATACTGGTTTATCTGGAGTTAAGCACCGTTGACGATGTGCAAATACTAAAGATTGGGGAATGAAAGCTTGTAAATCCTCATCAGATAACAACTCAACTTTCTGCACTTCATGGGAAGTTCTAAACCCATCAAAAAAGTGCATAAATGACACTCTTGCTGCTAAAGTTGCCGCATGAGAAATTAAAGCAAAATCATGACTTTCCTGCACAGAAGCCGAACACAAAAAAGCGAAGCCAGTCGCCCTTGCAGCCATAACATCACTATGATCACCGAAAATAGATAAAGCATGAGTAGCTAAGGAACGGGCAGAAACATGAATAACAAAACTGGTTAATTCTCCGGCAATTTTGTACAAGTTAGGAATCATTAATAATAATCCCTGAGAAGCGGTGAAAGTTGTACTTAATGCCCCCGTTTGTAATGCCCCATGGACAGCAGCAGCAGCCCCTCCTTCGCTTTGCATTTGGGTGACACTGGGAACAGTTCCCCAAAGATTTGGTTTATTTTCCGACATCCAAGCATCAGCCCATTCACCCATATTTGAAGATGGGGTAATCGGATAAATAGCAATTACTTCATTCAATTTGTAAGCTACACGGGCAACAGCTTCGTTACCATCAATTGTGGCATAAGATTTGGGCATGATTTTCCTTCTGTGTGTCTCTTTTCTGTTTGTTTCAATTTTTCCGTAGGGTGCGTCAGATTGATAAATAGTCGAATTTAAGTATGATTTAACGTCTGACGCACCTTACTAATCTATGCAGAGAAACCAAAAAGATAAGCATTGAAAACAGCTAAAGTCAGGAAGTTAATTTGTGATATTTTCTACAGTTTTATGAATCGAGAATTATTAATTATCAATTAGTTTGACTTTTAGCCAATATTTTAATTATAGCAGATGGTAAATTTTCTATCTATATTAATGTTGTACTCAAGATTTATGATCTTTAATTTATCAAGGTTTGATGATTGTTATGGGGTAGAGGTGCGGGAGGTTTTTTCTAAAGGCAGAGGTACGCAGAGCTAGTAGCTAGTAAAGTATTTTAGAGTTAAGGATATATTGCTGGTATGATATAATGTTAAAAAGTTTCAGTTCATTACTTAAAAATTCACAAATAACTCAATCAAATGGAAACATTTAGGACTCTTAAGGAATACTTAGAACAATTACGTCTATTAGATGATGAAGGTGAGCGTCTAGAATTTAAAGAATATCAAGGTGGACTTTCGGATTCGATATGGAAATCTATAGTTGCATTTTCTAATACAAGAGGTGGGTATATCTTAGCTGGTATCAGAGAGTCTGACAAGACTGTGCTTGGTGTATCTAATCCAGATAGTGTACAAAAGGATATTGCTAGTGCAATAATAGACAAATTAGAACCACCTTTAGCACCTATTTTTAAAGTTATAGAAATAGATGGTAAGCGTGTAGTAGAAATACATATATTGGAAGCAGAAATACATCAAAAACCTGTGTATGATAAGCCAAAGGGTATAAATAAAGGTGCTTTTAAGAGAGTTGGATCTAGCAATATTATCCTCTCTTCAGATGATATTAGTGACTTTGAATTAGAACGTCGCAAAATTCCTCCAGATTCCCTATGGCTTGAAGATATAACCTTACAAGAATTGGATGAGAATTTGATCGATAATTATCGAAATCGTCTCCGTTCTAAAAAAGCTAGTAGTCCTCTACTAGGTTATGATAATATAAATTTTCTTAAAGGACTACAACTTGCGGTATCCCGTAAAGATAAATTACAAATAAATAGAGGATGTGTTCTTCTCTTTGGCAAATCAGAAATAATACAGGAGATTTTTCCAAGTTTCAAAGTTCAAATCATAGAAATTAATAGTAATGATTGGGAATTTTCCCAAAATGATAGAGGGAAAATAATTAACATTGAAGGTAAATCTATATTACAGCTTATACCTGATGTACAGGATATTTTAGAGCGTTATACACCAGAAAATTTACGCATAATTCCTGGCAAATTAGAACGTGAAATTGATCCGGTTTACATCACTTTAAGAGAAGCAGTAGTTAATGCTTTTATTCACCAAGACTATCTAGCAAATAGACCAACTCAAATCCGGCATTATAATAACCGATTGGAAATAGAAAACCCAGGAACTTCTAAAAAACCCTTGGACGTACTTATTGAAGCTGGTTCTTATCCACGAAATCCAATCCTTGTAAAGGTATTGCACAATATTGGATGGGTAGAAACTATAGGAAGCGGTGTACGTACTATGATTGATTCCATGAAACAAGCTGGATTTACACCACCAGTTTTTGATAGTGATGAAGTAAAAAGAAGTTTTCAAGTTGTTCTATACTGGCATCACTTTATGAGTGAGAAAGATCGCCAGTGGGTATGTCAGTTTCAAAATTTAGATGAACCTAGTAAAAGAGCATTAATCTTTACCAAAGCTGTAGGCAGAATAGCTAATGCTGATTATCGAAATCTTAATAATAATGAAACTTTAGACGCTAGTAGAGGTTTAGCGAAACTTAGAGACAGAGGTTATTTAGAACAACATAATGCAGGTAATAAAACTTATTACACATTGCTTAATAAATATTTAATAGAAAAAAGTGTTAAAGAAACACCTAAAAAAGATAACATTAACAAAGAGCCTACTTATACGCAACTAAATATGTTTACAGATATTCATCCTACATATACGAATACAAATATTGAAAATAAGAAACGCAGTAACTCGCAAGAAACACGTGCAATTATTCTAGAATTTTGTAGAGAACCACATACTTCTCACGAAATAGCTCAGTACCTAGGTCGTAGTCACAAATATATCAGAGAAAAATATCTGATGTATATGATAAAGGAAAAATTACTTGTTCATACTGAACATCCAAGCTCACAAAATGTTCGTTATGTAGTTAGAGAAAATAAATAATTTTGCTAGAAGTGCTAAAATGGACTTCATATCTGAAAAATATCTGACGAAAATATGAACAACACATCTATTAAAAATGAAACTGCCTTTAAACGCATATCAGCAATTGTGAAATATTTGATCGCTAATGACAGTGTGTATCAAGAAAGATTGGAACAAGATAAAATGATTCAGAAAATGTACGAACTTTTTACTAAACCAAATTCTGGTGATGATATAGATACAATTGCTGAAGATGACTTAACAGAAAGAATTAGTAAAATGTTAGCTGTAGAAGCAATCAGTGGTTTGTTAAATGATTTTACACCAGAAGAAATGGCAATATTTGATGAAGCAGTGAAACGGAAATAAGTCAATGGGATATCTACTAGATACTAATATGGTTACAGCAATTCTCAAGGAAAATCCAAAAGTAACCAATCAGCTAGAAAGTTTAAATCGTCAAAACGAGGAAGTTTTCATTAGTGGGATTACTTACTATGAAATTGAGCGAGGACTCTTAGCAGTTAAAGCGGTAAAGAAATTATCAGACTTTGAAAAATTTTTGAAGAAATACCAAGTTTTACTCTTGGACGATATGGCAATTTTTCAGAAAGCGTCAGAAATCTATGCTGATTTAAAACAAAGAGGTTTACCAATTCAAGATGCAGATATATTTATAGCAGCTACGGCTATTATTCACAATTTAATTGTAGTTTCCCATGATTCTGATTTATTAAGAATAAAAGAATTGCAATTGGAAGATTGGTTACAAGAGGAATTAAATTAAATCATTTTTAATCAACCGTTTTTGCAAAGCCGCAACAACAGCTTGAGAGCGATCGCTCACTTCTAAATTTTGTAAGATAGCATGGACGTGTACCCTAACCGTTCCTGGTGTAATATAAAGTGCAAGGGCAATTTCTTGATTAGTTTTCCCCGCTGCCAAAAGAATAGGGTTTAGCATTGTGCTAAACCCCTACAAATTACAAATTATTCAACTGCTACAGATTTCGCGGGTAAGTAGGTGAACACAATAAAACCAATCTGTGTAAAGAAAAGTAAAATCGCCCAAACCCTCTTCACTCTTGCATGAGTGCCTCTTGCCTCTTGCCTTGCTATAACGACAATTTTCAACGCCAACCTACTTAATCTCTGGCTTTTAAGTAGGTGAACACAATAAAACCAATCTGTGTAAAGAAAAGTAAAATCGCCCAAACCCTCTTCACTCTTGCCTCTTGCATGAGTGCCCCTTGCCTTGCCATAACGACGATTTTCAATGCTAACCTACTTACTTCTGGGAAACTTCTAAATTTTGCAACCAAACAACTAAATTATCAAAACTTGCAAAATCTAAAAACACTTCAGTTAAAGCTTCCAATTGTTCCAGAGATAACTTCTCAATCTGCATTTTTAGCTGACTAGGAACTTCCCCAAATCTTTTCGATAACAACCGCAAAATCAGTTTTACTTCTCCCTCCTGTTTACCTTGCTGCATACCTTGCTGCATACCTTGCTGCATACCTTGCTGCATACCTTGTTGCATACCTTGCTGCATACCTTGCTGCATACCTTGCTGCATACCTTGCTGCATACCTTGTTGCATACCTTGTTGCATACCTAATTCGGTCGCTTCTTCTCTGAGTTCTTCATACAAGCGAGTTTGCTGAAAACTTATGCCTAACATTGCTTCTATCTCCACACGACTTAAACGAGTAAACCGATAAGAAATAATCGTGGTAATTATTTCCATTATGCCACGTCTAGCTGTTGGTTCTTGTAACTCCTGCTGACAACGATTGATTAAATATCGTGCTGCTGCTGGGGCTTTGTTTTGTTTTAGAGTTGTCAATACCAACAAACTGACATCAAGGGGTAATTGCTCAAATTCTCCCAACTCATCCAAATATACTCGATGGACTTGTTCCGAACTCAAAAGTGCGCGATAGGGGTGAATGTCCCCTTGTTCCATACTCCGAGTTGGATAAATTAATACCGCTTGCCAATCTTGAAAACGCTCCCTATTTCTGTAAAAATAGAGAAATAACTCCCCAAATAACCGCTCATACAGTCGTTCATCTTTTTGAAATTGCACTTCACAGAAATAAACAATCCCAGGAGTTTCGGTTTCTGGTGGTAAAAACACCCCGTCAATTTCAAACTTTGGTTCTTTCACCGCTACCGAATCAAAGCGATAATTAGCCGCATTTGCGGGGGGATTTGGCAATAACTCAAACAGTATGGTTGGATATGTTTGAAATAAATAATAGAAAATAGAGTCACGTCGCATATTATGATTCTAGATTAATCCTACCCAAAATAAATTCTCCTCTCGATAATTGTTACATACACCAAAAGAGGGAATTATACAACTTTTTTATTTATCAACCTCACAGCAACAAAGTTAAATTTTCTCATCACCATAATGAACACATCAACCACACCATTAACACGCTTAGATTTTTACTACCAGCAAATCAAGACAATTATTTTAGCGCGTCAAAACCCGATTACTGGTTTATTACCAGCAAGTACCGCTATTACTGCTCATGGCGATTATACGGATGCGTGGGTGCGAGATAATGTGTATAGTATTTTAGCCGTTTGGGGTTTAGCTTTAGCCTATCGCAAATTAGATCATGATGATGGGCGAACCTATGAGCTAGAGCATAGTGTGGTTAAATTAATGCGAGGGTTGTTGTTTTCTATGATGCGACAATCCCATAAAGTCGAAACATTTAAACATACACAATCTTTATTAGATGGACTTCATGCCAAATACAATACAGCTACAGGTGATATAGTCGTCGGTGATGATGAATGGGGACATTTGCAACTTGACGCGACATCTATATTTTTATTAATGTTGGCACAAATGACCGCCAGTGGATTATCAATTATTTTTACATTAGATGAAGTGAACTTTGTCCAAAACCTAGTTTATTATATTGGTCGAGCTTACAGAACACCGGATTTTGGTATTTGGGAACGGGGGAATAAAATTAATCATGGTAGTGCAGAATTAAACGCTAGTTCCTTGGGAATGGCTAAAGCAGCTTTAGAATCTATAAATGGATTAAACTTATTTGGTGTTCATGGTAGTCAAGCATCAGTAATTCATGTTTTACCAGATGAAATTGCTAGAGCCAGAATTACTTTAGAATCATTATTACCTAGAGAATCAGGTTCTAAAGAAATTGATGCGGCGTTATTAAGTATTATTAGTTATCCTGCTTTTGCGGTGAAAGATGAGCAGTTACGAGAACGCACCTTGAATGAAATTATTAGTAAACTTGAGGGAAAATATGGTTGTAAAAGGTTTTTGCGAGATGGACATCAAACCGTTTTAGAAGACACCGAACGCCTCCACTATGAACCTGGTGAACTTAAACAATTTGAACATATTGAATGTGAATGGCCATTGTTTTTTACTTATTTAGTTCTTGATGGTTTATTTCGGGGTGAACAAGCACAAGTTGAGAAATATCAGCAACTTCTACAATTATTGTTGGTAGAACAAAATGGGTTACAGCTATTACCAGAAATTTATTATGTTCCTGAAGAAAGTATAGAAGCTGAGAAATTAAATCCTCAGTCTCAGTTAAGATTACCAAATGAAAATATTCCTTTAGTTTGGGCGCAAAGCTTATATTATTTGGGTGAAATGTTAAGCGAAGGCTTAATCTCATTGGGAGATATTGATCCTTTGGGAAGACATTTAAATGTCGGAAAACAGCGCAGTGCTTTAGTTCAAATTGCTTTAATAGCAGAAGATGAAGCTCTACAAACGCAATTAGAAGTATATGGAATTGAAACTCAAACTCCTACCCAAGTTGCACCAATTCAAATCAGAAAATCTGAAGAACTTTCCCAAATTTATACGCAAATTGGCAGAAATGATCAATTGGGTTTAACGGGTCGTCCTTTGCGAAGACTGAGAAGTTTAACGATATCAAGGTTCTTTCGGATTCGAGAGCAAACAGTTGTCTTTTTACCATCATTCCTAGATTCTCAACAGTTTTATTTAACTCTTGATTATCATTTTTTAGTAGATCAAATTAGAGGTGAATTGGCTTATATTCAAAAATACTGGAGTGATTTAGGTCGTCCGACTTTGACTTTAATGATTACTCGAACTATGCTAGAAACTGGTTCTGAAGCATTATTAGAATTAATGCAAGAACTCAAAGATGGTATTTGTAACGGAGTCCATGTAAAATTAGGAAAACTCAATCAATTAATGCTGACAGCAGCAATTCAAAGAATTGATTTTTTGTCAGATGCACAATTCTCTCAATCATCAGTTGCAAATCGGGGAATCCGTTGTTATTACCTGACTTCTCATTTAGAAAAAAGTTGGTCTTTGGGACATACCCAAGAATTCCAAATGGAATGTGAAACTAACTTAGATTTATTATTAAAATATTTGCGCTCATCAGAAAATATTTATGAGCAAATTGAATTACTGCAAACTTTAACTCGGTTACAGGGTTTAGAATTTGATACGGGCTATGCGGGTCCTACCCATGCTGTCACTGTAGCCGATTTACTTGATGAAGTTTATATTAAAGCCGGGGATTTAGGTTTGTGGGCGGTGGTACGACGGGCTGCGGGTTTACGCCAAATGCTCGATATTGGCTTATCAGACGCGATAACGAGTATTTTGGTTCAAGGTAAGCAAATTGCAGTTGGGAGGGCTTATAGTCAGGCTTCTTTGATAGTTGTTCCTATATCTGGAAGTGAGATTACTGAGAAAATTAATAACTTCTGTCGTGAGGATATACGAGATAGAGTTTTAACACAAGAAATTCTCATTTATCTTGGTGTGTTAATCAAGTCAGAACCAGAATTATTTCGTGGATTTCTCACATTAAGAGTCGGTTATTTGATTCTTTTGATTACTAGCGACATAGCCAGAGAATTCATCCTCACCCAAGATGAAGCTTATGAAAGATTAATGCAGCTATCACCTTTTGAAGTAAAAATGCGGTTGCGTCAAGTGTTAACTGGATATAGTGGGGTGAGTAGTTTATTACGTCAACAGGAATCATTGCACGTTAAACAAAAAGAAAGTGACATTGCTTGGGTTGTCCTACCTGTAATTAGTGAAGAAGCAGAAGTTCCTCCTGATGGTTGGCGGAGATTTCGTCAAGCAGAAGGGGCATTAAATCGCGTACCTAAAGACTTTTTTAAACAAGTTTGGCTATTAATGCAGCATTGCAAAGGTTTAGTTATTGGCGATAAATTGGAACGACGGAATCGGTTAGAAAGTGAAATTATGCTTTCGGAAATGACAGCAGGAGAAAGAAATTTTGCTTTATTAGTTGAACATTTGCTGAATAAAATTGAAGCTCCAGAATATCGCCAAGTTAATGTAGAAGCCTTGATGGAATTGGCTGCAATCGTGGCTAATAACCCTAAGTTGCAAATTGAGGAATATATAGTTTTAGATGTGTTAATCGGTCACGCAGTCCGGTTAGCGTGGTTGGAAAATCATCCCCATAGGAGCGATCGCTATGATGAAGATAAAGCCAGTGCATGGCCATCATTTTATAATAGCTCTCCCCAAGATTGTGCCAATTATATTTTGAAGGCGTTTAGGTTCTTAACGGAGTTTGTTGAAGATGTTTAAACTCAAGGCTTTTCCAGCACCTTTCATGTAAAACAGTGAACAGTGAACAGGGAACAGGGAACAGGGAACAGGGAACAGTGAACAGGGAACAGGGAACAGGGAACAGGGAACAGGGAACAGGGAACAGGGAACAGGGAACAGGGAACAGTAAACAGTGAACAGTGTTCACTGCTTATTGCTATCTGGATCAGTTTAGACTACATTTGGCATACACCAATAAGTTCTTGTATTCTTCAATTTTGTGCATTTTTCCCTGTTTTACAAATGATTCAATTATTGGTTGAGCATGACCCCAACCAATTGATTTTGTATAGAAGAGAATTTTGCCATTGGGATTGAGTTTACTCAGAAACATCCCTAGAAGAGATTCTTCATTATGATGCAAAAAAGGTGCTTCTTCAGGCATATAAAATTCGCCGAGATGAAACAGAGAAATTACATCGAGCATCGGTAAAGAACGGTCTGTCAAAGTGTATATATCTGTACAGAGAACTTTGTAATACTTGAACAATAGACGATCTTTAAGAGATAATCGGATATATTCTTGATGTTCGGGTGCAGAAGCGGTAATCCCAATAATTTCATTGGGTTGAGAAAATTTCTGATTTGCCAATCCTAGAATATGATGAGAACCTGTTCCAAAATGAAAGATAGTTTGATCTTGGATATTATGATTTTGTAAATATTCAACTAATTCAAGATCACATGGACAACGTTCTGGTTGTAATCCCCAAGATGATTTTTCGCGGTAGTAATCAGCGCCAACCCATTGTGGTAAAACTGGGCGAGAAAAACTTAAAAAATAGTAAAGTCTTGCTAAGTGGCGATTTGTAAAAACTATCCCCCGAACGGTTTGTCTAATACTATTAACCATGAATTAATCAACCTCAATAGTTGGGAAAAGATGTTTTTGATATGTTGGATAAAAGACGTACTCAGTTAGAGGATGTTTGAAAAGTTTTTAATGTATCAATAAACCCCTCTCCAAACCTCTCCCCGACGCGGGGAGAGGCTTTGAAACCCCCCTTCCCTACAAGGGAATGGGGGAAGGGGGGTTAGGTTTCGGAGATTGTCGGTTTCATCTAATACTTTTCAAACAACCTCTTAGGATGCTACAAATATTCATCAGCAAAACTACAATAAAGCTATATAAAGTTAGCCCAATTCAAATTTATTGAGCCAAGTAAATTGACATCCCGGATTATTTTTGTAATTGTTGTGCTTGATGGCGACAGACAAATGATTACTGATGATTTGCTTGAAGATTGAGTTATCCTAGATGGACAAAATTCATCAAAATCCCTGAAAACCTGCTCTATGTGATTACCCCAAAAAATACTGGGTGCTGAGTTTCTAGAACTTAGGCAAGTCTAACATAGGAAAAATAAAGCTAACATCAAGTACAGATGAAAGTTTAATTAACTTTTGCTATCTGTGGGCATTTTTGATAAACCCCTACAGAATATAGCCATCCTATTTGATTGGTGTCAGAGTCAGATCCCCGACTTCTCAGAGAAGTCGGGGATCTTATTGTAAGCTCAAATCCCTACCACACCTCGTTCCTAGTCAGAGACTAGGAATGCGGTTGATGAGGCTCTGCCTCTAATATCATTGAAGGCAGAGCCTTCTGGAATTCATTCCCAGTCAGAGACTGGGAATCAGATGAACATCCTCTAATTTAAGCTTCAATGACGACGCGTAAGTTACCGCGTTTTTTCGCAACTCGACAAGCGGTAGTGTTACCAACTCGTTCAAATTCTAAATCTAAAATTGTGCCACCAATACGCAAGTTATGAAAAGATAAATTATTAATTGATTCTGGTAAGGCGGGGTCAATGATTCGCAAACAATTATTCTGTGCGTCTGGGACTAAATTCACCATCATTTGCAATAGTTGAAAAATGCTACCTGTAGCCCAGGCTTGGGGAGTACAAGCAACGGGATACTGGACGGGAGAATTATCACCGTTCATTTCATAGCCGCAAAATAGTTCTGGGGGGCGTTGATAGGGTTGCTGGGAGGTCATGTTGAATAACCCTTGAAATAGTTCCAGCGATTGATCAATTAAACCGAGCGATCGCAATCCCATTGCAATCATAGAATTATCATGAGGCCAAACTGAACCAGTATGATAACCCATTGGATTATAAGCAGGGGACAAACTACTTAAAGTTCTAATTCCCCAACCATTAAACATATCCGCCGCCCGCAGTCTTTCCGCCACACTATAGGCTTTTGCAGACGTAAATATCCCCAAATTTAAACAATGACCAGGATTAGAACTAATACTATCTACTGGTTTACCTTCTCCATCTAAAGCCAAAGCACAAAAATCTTCATCTTCTAACCAAAAATCCTGGTTAAACTTAGCCCTGAGTTGTCTAGCTTCTTTTTGCCAAAGTTCTTCTAAATCTGGACGTTGTTGGATTTTGGCAATTTCTGCAAGGCGGTTTTTCGCTGAATAGACATAAGCTTGCACCTCGCACAGAGAAATTGGACCAATGGCTAATTCCCCTTTGCGGTTGACAATACAATCACCCGAATCTTTCCAACCTTGGTTAATTAAACCACCTTTAGATTTGCGAGCATAGCTGAGATAACCAGTTTCTTGGATTTGACGATCAATCCAACCCATAGCCGCTAAAGCATTTGGCCACAGTGCTTCTAGGGTTTCTTGATCATGAGTCCAACTGTAATATTCAGCATACAACATTAACCACAGCGGCGTAGCATCCACAGTCCCGTAGTAGGGTGTATGGGGAATTTCTTGACATCTCGCCATTTCTCCCAACCGCAGTTCGTGTAATATCTTACCCGGTTCTTCTTCCCGCCAAATATTATCCGTTTGACCTTGATATTCTGCCAATAGTAGCAAGGTTTCTTTGGCAATTTTGGGATTCAACATCAAGGTTTGGGACGCAGTAATGATGGAATCTCGACCAAATAGAGTAGAAAACCAAGGGACACCAGCAGAAACAGTTTTATGTTTGCCAAAGGACTGAAGCAACAAATATATATCTTGTTCAGCCCGCAAAAGGACGCGATTAAAAAGACTTTTATCGGAGCTAATTCGGGTAATTTGCTGCAACCAATTTTGCTCCTCCATTAATTCAGCGGCTTTTGCCTGTGCCAAAGTAGAGGCAGAACTGATAGTAGAACTAGGTTGGCTGTCAGTGAACATCTTCAGCCGATAACCTAACTTTTTAGTTTCATGAGCCGCCAATTCTATCCGCCAAACCGCCGTATAACCGTGAAACCGACTTGGTTGCAAATGCTGAAATTGAATTAGAGACTCCATGATCGAACCATCTAAGCCCTGATATGCTAGGGTAAGGGATTCTTCTTTGTATGATTGAGAAGACACAGGTGCAACATGATCAGATGTTGGGTTGTTTAAGTGTAAAAGTCTTCCCCGTTTTTGGCGGTGATGACCTCTAACTTCAAATAAATCCACAAAATCAGCTTCAAAACTCAGACTCAATTCAAAAACAATGCTGGTAGTGTTGTAATTAGCAACTTCTATTTCTTCAAATAATGCCCCATTCAGAACCAGTTCTCGACGAATACCCACAGTATCAGCCTTAAAAAGATTGTCTAAATCAGGATTGGTGCATAAAACCGAGAGGGCAAATCCCTTGTCAGCGTTACTACTCAGTAGTATAGGCGATCGCCCCTCAATCTGTAACTCCAAACGACTCAAAAACCTTGTATCACGGCAAAACATCCCCATACTAGGAGTGCTACCATAAAGGTAACAATCGGAAATATTCCCCATCGTATCTGTCACCAGGAATAAATCATCATCTTTAACTGTAATGGTTGGCTGTGGTCTTTGACTGACAACACAAGGCCATTCGGAAATCTCTTTTTGGTCTGCGGGAGTAAAAGTTCTGTTGTCGAGGACAATTGTTTCTGGAGTCATCAATGTATCCGGTGTCATTAGCCAGAGTTACCTATACAGGTGTAAATTTGCTCAAATCAATACTGTTAAAAGAGAAAAGTAATTAAATCAAAGACAATGAATTTCTATAAATGTATACCTTATTAATTAGAAGTCAAGCCTGAAAACTGGCTGTTTTCCAATAGTTTATTCCTTCCTCAACATTGAGAGGTGCTAGGGGTAGAGAATACTTACTCAGGCATAAAATCTCATAAAAGTAGAAATAAGTGAATAAAAAATACCCACCACCTTTGTTTCTTTTCATACGGAACCAATAAGATCCCCGACTTCTCTAAGAGGTTGTTTGAAAAGTTTTAGGTTGTGATTTTAGGCACTTACAGATCCCCCCTCACCCCCCTTAACAAGGGGGGAACTAGAGTCAAAGTCCCCCTTTTTAAGGGGGATTTAGGGGGATCTAAAAATATTTGATACACCATGAGGGACTTTTCAAACACCCTCTAAGAAGTCGGGGATCTGACCACCTTAATTTTGTTTAACGAAACCATTATGTCAACAACATCAGAAATTGCCGTTGAGTTTCAAAATACCAGTTTTGCCATTAATCACCGTCCTTTGTTATCTAACTTAAATTTGAGCATTCATCAAGGGGAAGCCTTAATTTTATTAGGACGTAGTGGTAGCGGGAAAACTACAACTTTAAAATTAATTAATCATTTACTTGTCCCCACCCAAGGACAAGTTTTAGTCCAAAATCGTCCCACAACTAACTGGGATGCCATTAAACTGAGAAGACGGATAGGTTACGTCATCCAAGAAACAGGTTTATTTCCCCATTTTACCATCGCTGAAAATGTCGGACTTGTGCCATCTTTAGAAAAATGGTCACCACAGAAAATTCAAAATAGAGTTTATGAAATGTTAAACTTAGTGGGATTAGAACCAGAAAAATTTGCTCAACGTTATCCCCATCAATTATCAGGAGGTCAACGTCAGCGAGTGGGAGTTGCTAGAGCTTTAGCCGCAGATCCACCTATCCTATTAATGGATGAACCTTTTGGCGCACTTGACCCAATTACCCGTTTAGAATTACAACAACAATTTCAATATTTACAACAACAATTAGGAAAAACCGTGATATTTGTCACCCATGATATTCAAGAGGCCTTCTTTTTAGCTACAAGAATTGGTTTAATGGATGAAGGGAATTTAGTTGTATTAGGAACTAGAAGAGAATTTCTCCAATCTCAACATCCAGAAGCAAAAGCATTTTTAGCTTGTTTAAATACTAGTAATAATTGGGAACAACTTAATTAGAATGAATATTAATTTAATTTTTGTAGGTTGGGTTGAACGAAGTGAAACCCAACATTATCGGCAAGATAGCAAGGAGTATTGGGTTATGCTTCCGGCACACTACGTGAACCTTCCTTAACCCAACCTACAATAAATTTTGTTTTAAATAAAGGAAACAGTAGATCCATTAAAAGTAGATAAAGAAATCCAAAAATTATGTTTTTATTTCAATACGGCACAGAAATAATTATCCACAGTGGAGAACATTTAATATTAGTCATTATCTCCCTAGTAATAGCAATTTCCATTGGTCTTCCTGTAGGCATTCTGATCACTCGTCAATCAAAATTAGCTTCCCCCATTCTTGGTTTAGCAAATGCCATTCAAACCATCCCTAGTTTAGCCATCTTCGGCTTTTTAATTTCCGTACCTTTTCTGGGAGGAATTGGCAAAATCCCCGCCATAGTTGCCTTAACTCTTTATGCCTTACTTCCCATAATTCGCAATACCTATATTGGCATTAATAGCATCAATTCCGCCATTAAAGAAGCGGGTATAGGCATGGGAATGACAGATCAACAATTACTATTGCAAGTAGAAATTCCCCTGGCTTTACCAGTCATTTTAGCAGGGGTAAGAGTAGCCACAGTTATATCCGTAGGAATTGCCACAATTGCTGCTGCTATTGGTGGTGGTGGTTTAGGAGTATTTATTTTTCGCGGTATTTCCACAGTTAATAATGAATTAATTTTAGCCGGAGCAGTCCCCGCAGCTTTGATTGCTTTGAGTGCAGATTTCGGTTTAGGATTATTAGAAAAAAGACTCACCAACCAAATAGAAAAAAAGGGTAAATTTAATTGTAAAATTGCCATTGTTTTAGGAATTGTTTCTTTAATCATAGCTGGATTAATTGCCTTTAACTATCAACAAAAACCCGCAACAATTATCATCGGTTCAAAGAATTTCACAGAACAAGTAATTTTAGGAGAAATATTAGCACAACACATAGAAAATCATACGAGATTAAAAGTAGATCGTCGTTTTAATTTAGGAGGAACATTTATTGCTCATGAAGCAGTAAAAGCCGGAAAAATTGCCGGGTACGTGGAATATACAGGAACTTCATTTACGACTATTTTAAAAGAAAAACCAATTAGTAATCCTGAGACTGTTTATAAAAAAGTCAAGGAATACTATGATCAAAAATTGAAATTAGCAGTGATGAAGCCTTTAGGATTTGAGAATACCTTTGCCATGATTATCAGAGAAGAAGATGCCAAAAAATGGCAAATTAAAAGCCTTTCGGAAATTGGTAAATATAGTCCACAAATGAAAGCAGGATTTGGATATGAATTTTTAGAACGTGAAGATGGTTATCCAGGATTATCTAAAACCTACAACTTAAAATTTGCCAATATTAAACAAATGGAATTAGGATTAATGTATCAAGCATTAAAAGAAAAACAAGTAGATTTTATTGCTGCAAATTCTACAGATGGTTTAATTCCAGTTTTAAACTTAGTGATTTTAGAAGATGATAAAAAATACTTTCCACCTTATCAAGCTATACCTATTTTTAATCAAGAAATTCTCCAAAAATATCCAGAGTTAACAAATACCATTAATCAATTAGGAGGTAAAGTTTCGACAACTGCAATCCAAAAGATGAATTATCAAGTAGATAACCAATCTCAACCCGTGGAAAAAGTTGTCAGTGAGTGGTTAAAATCTCAAAAATTATGATTTTCAGATATTTGATTCTCAAAAATATAAAATTTTCTTTAGCTTTTCTTATAAATTTTTGCTCCTCCGATGTCATAGAAAAATACCTTCTTTTTTGACATTATAATTAAAGGGAGTATTTTCATTTTCAAACTTTGCTGAAGAGATGAAGTGACGAGAAATAACAACATCGTTATTTAGACAAATATTTGAGATTATTTGACTTGTTCTATCAATTTCATGATAGGGGTTAATCTCTGATTTCAGAACAACCAGAATATCAATATCAGAAAATTCTTGAGCGTCTTCCCTCGCTTGAGAACCATATAAAATAATTGCTTCCAGTTGGTTTTGATAAAGTTTTTGCAAAGCTTGTTTAACTTCTTGTAATATCAAGTTAAGCTGTGATTTGTTCATTGCGTAAGCGTGGCGTTAGCCATATGGAACGAAGTGAAATGAAGCAATTCCAAGGGTTGTGATTGCTTCCCTTCCCTCGCAATGACTGTAAATATTTTTGTCCAATTACTTATACCGAAGAAAGAATTAACCGTAGATAAGTAGGTGAACACAATAAAACCAAACTGTGTAAAGAAATGTAAAATCGCCTAAACCCTCTTCACTCTTGCCTCTTGCCTTTTGCCTTGCCATAACGACAATTTTCAACGCCAACCTACTTAATTTCTCCATGATGTCCATGAGTTGTCAAACTATCAATTTTGACAACTGAAATTTTCCTTATTTACCACCACATAGTTCCTGGTTCACCTTTAAATGGTCCAACAATATCAGAAGTAATCCACCCTCCGTAAAAATCACCTGTTTGGGCTTTAACTAATTCATCATTCACATAGCAAGCATCCATTAAACTGGCATAAAAACTGTAATATTCTTGAATTGATTCAAAATTAGGACTAGGTTGAATATATCGCCAAGCACCATTATTTATGTATTTATCTCCTACGGAAATATCATAATATTGACACCAACCTTTCCATTCACACCAAGTTTTTCTAGGTGTCTCTATTAAATGTTCTAACTGAATATCTTCAGCCGGAATATAATAACCCGGAGGATGACTTGTTTCTAAGACTCTTTTAGCTTGATGTGTTTGAGCCAAAACAATCCCATTAACAATTATCTTGAGATGTTTGTTAGTATCTTCTAAAATTGCCGGACGGGGATAGTCCCAAACTGATTCTTGACCTGGTTGTGGGGGGATAGGATTTGGTCTCATGATTATTTAATGGATGATTTTGATGATTATAATTACGTCATTATATCACATATTTACCGACTTTCTAGTATTTAATTCACCAAAAATGCTATTAATTTTAGATTCAATTGAACTCACAGGAAACATAATTCCCGTTTTTTTATTAATAGGATTAAGTGTATTAAATACCCTATCCCAAAAACCATGAATACCATAATTACCATTAAAACCAGTATGATGCAAATCATGAAAATCTGAAGGAATAAAAAATATTGATAAAGAACTATGACCTTCTAAATTATAAATGTTACCTATTAAAGTCCATGCACAAAGTTGAGTGATGTCATACCCAAAGATAAAAATAGGTAAAACATCCGTTATTGTAACAATAATATATTCTATAAGGCTTTTATGTCCAGCGACAAAACTTGATGTATCTTGGAATTCATGATGTTTAAGATGAATTTTGAGAAATGATTTTGTATGAAATAATCTATGGGCTATATAAAAACAGAAATCAGCAGTAACTATTCTCATCAAAAACCATCCCAAATTTAAAAGTAAACTATTACCTCTATGAACTTCTGGAGCTAAATATATAATGATTAATGCGGTAATTAGAGCTTTTATTTCTCCTGTAATGATACCTTTTAAAGTGAAATTAGGAAATAATTGTTTTTTCACTTTTTTGACTCTTACAGTTAGTTTATCATGAAAAAAATCGTTACTTTTGATTAATTTTTCAATAAAAATACCAATAGCATAAAATGAGATAGTTCCAACCAACCAGTATAATAATGCTTGGGTAATAAAATTTAGTTTGAGCTTATTTAACAGCAAAAAAAATAACTGTTGAGCAATTGTACAACTAATGGCAATTTTGAGATAAAATTCCATCTCAAAACAGAAATTCAATAATTTTTGCATTTTTATTACCTCTAAGTTCCTTAAATAAACATTTAATTGATTTTATCTAGTTGAATAATTACAATTATCAGCATTCAGCATTTTACAAGTATAAGTATTTTTCATCCTGATTTTTAAATCCTGAATGCTGACATAAAACTTATACAACTTGACAAAGAATCAACCCAAACCACTCTTTTTCATCTGTCCAAGTTTTCACAGTTTTCAATCCTTTATCTGACAAGTTTTTTTCCATTGTTGCTAAATTAAACTTACGAGAAATTTCTGTAAGGATACTTTCTCCTGCTTCAAAGTTAACCTTTAAATCCAAAAGTTCTAAAGATACCCAATGGCTTTTTTGGCAATGTAAATACATTTCAATTTGATGATCAACTTGATTATAAACCGCTTGATGTTTAAACAAACTGATATCAAAGTTACCTTGAAACCGCCAATTTAAATGAGAAAGCATATTTAAATTAAAAGCAGCAGTCACTTCCTGACTATCATTATAAGCAGCTTCTAAAATATCCAGGGGCTTTTGTAAATCAATCCCTAGCAGAAAGTAATCTCCTGGTTGTAAGGTTCGAGAAACTTGATTTAAGAAAATATCACATTCTTCCTGATTAAAATTCCCTAACGAACTTCCCAGAAAAAACAACATCCGTGATTGTAAATAATTCGATTCTAGATGAACCAAAGCTTGTTCATAAGTTCCTAATAACCCATGAATAGCAATATCAGGATACTTTTCTTGTAACTGTAAAACACTAGTTTTCAGAATACCCCCACTAACATCAATAGGAAGATATCTACAAGAATTAGCAATTTTTTGATAAGCCGTTAATAAAGCTTGAGTTTTCGTAGAACTACCACTACCTAATTCTATCAAGTCACAACAATTTGTAATTGCGGCAATTTCATCAGCATATTCTTGTAAAATCCAGGCTTCTGTGCGAGTCGGATAATATTCTGGTAACTCACAAATTTTTTCAAATAATTGAGAACCAGGATCATCATAAAAATATTTGGGAGGTAAACTTTTCAGTTTTTCAGTTAACCCCTTAATAACATCCTTGCCATCAATACTTAACTCTTGATAATGATGATCTAAAACTGTTAAAGGCTGTGCAATCATTTTCTAAATCCTCTAGAGTGATTATAAGATCCCCGACTTCTGATATCAATTGATAATTTATTCACAAAATAAAAAAAGAAGTCGGGGATCTCGATTTTATTAATCCAAATTTTCAGCAACTCTAAAACCGACGTGCTGATAAAAATAAGGACGAAACCAGTTACGATAACAAGGTAAAGCCATTGTACCATTCGTTGCCCAAGAACCACCCAACATCATAAAATGTTTATCATCAAAAAAGGGTGCAGATTGATCTTCATAAAGATGGTGAGTTTTAAATCCTGGTAAGGGTTTGAATGTTTCCCCTAACCATTCCCAGACATTACCCCGTAAGTCATAAAGTCCAGATTGATGATTTTCTGAAAACATTCCTACAGGAGTTGGAGAAATAAATTGTAAGTTAAGATTATAGTTATTTGCTAAACTGGAATCTTCAGATATTTTTAAGGCTTGATGCCATTCTGCTTCTGTCATTAACCGAGTATTTTTACCTTTCCACCGACAAAATGCCATGGCTTCATAATGGTTAACTTCTACAGGCCAATCTAAAGGTAAATCTAGTTCATCAAATGTAGCACGATAGCGATAGTTATTTTCTTGGTGTATCCAGAATTTGGGATATTGGATATTGTAGAGTTGTTTCCATGTCCAAGATTCAGTATGCCAATAATTTACATTATTATAACCACCGGCTTGGACAAATTCTAAAAATTCTCCATTGGTAATCAGATATTGACTTGCTAAAAATGGTGGGACTTCTCCTTCTAAATCACCATATTCACTATCCCAAGCAAAAGTTAAATCATCTTGGCGTTTTCCTAATTTGACTATACCACCAGGAATTTCTCGCATTTGATTATGGGGAATTTCTCGATTAGTAGGTGCATAATTCCATTCTTGGGGACGGTTTAAGTTCTCAATAGGTAATTGACGCAGTAGCATAGATGAGGTTTCTAGGTGAATGCGACTATGTTCTATTCCCATTAATAAAGCCCAGATAGGATGCTGTTGATGAATGGGTAAATTTAAAGGAGTTTGATGAATAATTGCGGTAATTTCTGCTCTAGCTTTGTCTCGATATTCCCAAACTTTTTGAAGTTTAGGCCAATTAACTCCTTGAATGGCTATTTCTAATTCTGCCGGTGTTTCTGGATCAACGCCAATTTCAAATAGGGTTTCATATTGGGGGTTAATCCGATGTTTGATTAATCCCACCTGAATTAATTTATTGATATAAAAAACAGCCGAATGTTCAAGGTAAAAAATTAATTTATTTCTTAAAGGATCGGGATTTAGATAGAAGGTTTCTTCCTTAATTACACTTTTCATTAAGGTTTCTTCCATTTCCCAGGAATTTTCAAAATAGTTAAGTAGGATTGTTGAACTACAATCATTGAGTCGGGGAATAGGAGCATCTATCATTTTATTGACCTGGTGAATTAATTGTTGGTAATATCTGGATTGATTAATTTTTTTAAATCAAACCAGTGACTAATCCTGGGATTAATAAAATTTTTATCTGAATGATAAATATTTACAGGAATTGTACAGGAATTTTTGTGCGAGAATTATATGCTATGTATTTAATTATCTTATTTTGATACCATTTTTTTGTTTTTAATTAAAATTTAATATTTTCCAGTAAAATCACTACCAGCCGGATTCCTGTATTTAATGTTTTCAGTAAAATTACCAATAGCTGAATTACTATATTGACAAAAACAAATATAAACAATCTTTTTAGGCTAGTCTAAACTAAGTATATTAATTTCTAAGAATACCAATTTTTTGGGCGAGTTTGTTAGAATCATACATTAGCCCCTGTTATAGTGTTTTGGCGTTAGTTGCCAACAAAGCTATATTGGAATCGTCAGTAACCCAGCCCCAAAGGGACTGGCTTACGCAATGACATTGTGTAATTAATTCTATCTCACTCAAATCTCTGAAAACTTCTTTTCTCTTGCCTATTGCCTATTGCCTATTGCCTATTGCTGTATGTGTTTAATGACCAGTGACCACTGACTAACGACTAATGACTAATGAGTATTTCTACTTCTATACTGAGTGATTTACTAGACTCACTCCCCCATCTACGACCTCAGTTATATTTTAAGGCTTCACTAACTGCGCTCTCCCATGCTATGGAGGATCAGGTTTTAGCCGCTAATTTGGATCGTCCTCTGATTATTGCTAGTTTTCAGAAAGAGCGATTTTACCGTCAAGAAGCCCATCGTTATCAAAAACTGGCAGAAAAAAGTAATCAAATATATGTATTATCTGCACCGGAAACGGAGTTTGCTAATAGCTCAGAATATTATGAGAAGATCGCTTTTGAGCATGATGATGCTTTAGCTCAAGAATGGCATTTGCTAGTAGTTGCTGATAATTATGCTACTTGCTTAATCTGTAGAGAAAGCTTGGGTTCTCTGGCTAAAAATCAACATACCTCAGAGATGCTCCCTAACTTGGATATGGATACAGCGCAAAGATTTGAGGGGATTTGGACATCGGAAAAAGGAGTGTGTTTAAAAGCTGCCCAATTGTTATTAGATAGAATTCAGGCGTATCGTCCAGATTTAGCGGAAAAAGTGGATGAAGTGTCCAGTCGGTTGGGAATTGGGAAATTAACAGGTAGGTCAGTGATCAATTCTGATCATGAGTATGCTTGTGATCTTGATACTGACCCGTTTGTGCAGAGGTTGGTGACATATCTGCAAGCTAGTCAGTATAAGCTGCATAAAGCTTACCGTTCGATTGCGGCTCAAGCTCAGAAAGAACGGCTGGTAAATTCGATTAGTACAGCAATTAGGCGATCGCTTGATCCACGGGAAATTCTTCAAGTGGCAGCGCAAGAATTAGGACAACATTTAGGAGCCTGTCGTTGTCTAATTTATCGCGCCCAAGCTACAGATGCCAAAGCTATAATTGAACATGAATTTTTGAACTCTAATATCACATCGGTACTGGGTCAAAGTTGGGAGTTAGAACATAATCCCCTATTTCAGCAGGTGCTACAACAGCTTGAGGGGGTATGTGTGGCTGATACCCTGGGGGACTTTCAAGTCAAGAAATCACCAGCCTTATCGTCCATTGTCAGGCAGTTTGGCGTGCGTTCTTGGTTGATCGAACCCGTATTATATCAAGGGCGACTATTGGGAATTGTGGAGTTACATGATTGCCATTTTCCTCCCCATGAATGGCAACCAGGGGAGTTAGACTTAGTGAAAGCGATCGCCACCCAAATTGGTACAGCCCTGATTCAAGCCGAATCTTTTGCCAATTTAGAAGAACTCAACCAACAACTAGAAGCTTTAGACCGCACTCGGAGTAATTTAATTGCCATTACAGGACACGAACTCCGCACTCCATTATCCACCATTCAAGTTTGTTTAGAAAGCTTGGCTACTGAACCGGATATGCCTTGGGAATTGCAACAAATAATGTTGAGTACAGCCCTTACCGATTCCGAAAGAATGCGGAAACTGGTACAAGACTTTTTAACCCTTTCTAACTTAGAAAGCGGTCGGGTAGAATGGCATCCTGAATCATTAACCATTCAAGAATGTATAGATTTAGCCCTCAGTCGCTTACGGACACGCTCTAGCCAAGAAAAAATACCCAAAATCACAACTCAAATTTCCGCTAACTTACCTTTAGTCAGGGCTGATGGTGATTGGTTAGTGGAGGTAATCGCCAAACTTGTAGATAATGCTTGTAAATTTACTCCCTCTTCTGGGCAAATTATTATTAAAGCCATTAGCAATAGTCAGGAGATGCTAGAAGTCACCGTAGCTGACACAGGGCGAGGAATTGAACCCAACCGCCTAGAAATCGTTTTTGACCGCTTTTATCAAGAAGAAGGGGCATTGCGCCGAACTACCGGGGGAACTGGCTTAGGTTTAGCCATTTGTCGGCAAATTGTCAATGGCTGGCATGGAAAAATTTGGGCAGAGTCCACAGGTAAAGACCAAGGCAGTCAGTTCCATTTTACTATTCCCATTGTGTATGGTAGTCAGGAAATTGACACTCTCCGGTCTAAAGACGCGGAGATTCTATAGAGAGTTTCAGTCTATATCCCTCAGTTATCCCAGTTTCAGGCACTGCCTTAAATATTTGGGTTCTTGCCCTGATTTCGTTGGCCTTGGCGGGCGAAATCATATCTGACAAGCGTAACTTTCCGAGAGTCCCTCGGTAGCTTTTTATGTCTTTAGTGACAATATAGTTGTATCACGAATATGGATTAAAATTTGAAATTATTTCAAATTTTCAAATTAACGTCAAGGCAGGATTTATCGTGCCTCTAGCCTTCATCCCTTGTCTAAAGTCCAAATGTGGCTTCCTGAGTCAGCCACATTTTCAAGGGTTTTCGGCGTTCTTCCTTATAATTGACGACTGACAACCAACCAATCACTAAGGGATCACCAAAAAATAAATTACCCAATTTTGTGGGATGGGCATCCTGCCTGTCCTTGGTAATTAGCGGGCAATTCGTCCCGCACCACAAGAAACTTTTGGGGATTTTTTTAATTGGAAGTCCCTAAAAACTGTTACAGTCTATAACGCGATCGCAACATAAGTCGAGTTCCAATGTTAGTATGCCGTAAAAACCTACAAGAGACAGTTTATGGCAACTTTGACTGGAAAAACCCCAATCTTTGGTGGCAGCACTGGCGGGCTACTCACAAAAGCTGATGTAGAAGAAAAGTACGCTATCACCTGGACTAGTCCCAAAGAGCAAGTGTTTGAAATGCCCACAGGTGGCGCTGCTAAAATGGTAAAAGGCGAAAACCTACTTTACATTGCTCGCAAAGAGTACGGTATTGCTTTAGGCGCGCAACTTCGCAAATTCAAAATCACCGACTACAAAGTTTACCGCATTCTCCCCGGCGGCGAAACTACCATGATTCACCCTGCTGATGGCGTTTTCCCTGAAAAAGTAAATGCTGGACGTTCTATGGTGCGTCACGTACCCCGCAGAATCGGTCAAAACCCCAACCCTGCACAAATCAAATTCAGCGGTAAAGCTACTCACGACGCTTAGTACCGCAGGGCGGAATTAAAAATTAACAATTAAAAATTAAAAAAGCAGAAATAACTAGCTTTTTGTGTGATTTTTAATTGTTGGTTGATTTACGCCGTTGTCAACTAATCGTTATGTAGTGGGTAATGGGTAATAGGGAAAAAAGAAAAATTTTGCCCCCTTACCCATGACTAAAAGCTCGTTGTTAATTTTTAATTTTTAATTGTCAATTTTTAATTATTTATGATTTTCCCCGATTTCGACCAGTTTCAAAAGCTTGCTGTCCAAGGTAATTTTGTGCCAGTGTATCAGGAATGGATAGCCGACCTGGATACACCTGTATCTGCTTGGTATAAAGTTTGTGCAGATCAACCTTACAGCTTTCTGCTGGAATCGGTGGAAGGTGGGGAAACTGTAGGGCGTTATAGTTTATTAGGCTGTGATCCTTTGTGGATATTGGAGGCTAGGGGTGATAAAACAACCCAAACCCATCGAAATGGTGATCAACAGGTTTTTATAGGTGATCCGTTTACAATTTTATCTGAATGTTTAGCGCCTTATCACCCAGTAAAATTACCAGAATTACCTTCAGGAATTGGTGGTTTATTTGGGTTTTGGGGTTATGAGTTAATTAATTGGATTGAGCCGCGTGTACCAATTCATGCTCAAGATGAGCGCAACATCCCCGATGGATTATGGATGCAGGTAGACCAATTATTGATTTTTGACCAGGTAAAACGGAAAATTTGGGCGATCGCCTACGCAGATTTACGTGATCCAGCCGGGTTAGAGGTAGCATATCAAAAGGCGAGCGATCGCATTCAGGAAATGGTCAGGAAGCTATCTTTGCCCCTATCACCAGAAAACACCAAATTAGCTTGGACAGCCCCCGGAAACAAGCCTAAAGCGGGCATAGAGGACTATACCAGCAACTTTACCCGGACAGAATTTTGCGCCAGTGTGGAAAAAGCCAAAGCACATATTAAAGCTGGTGACATCTTCCAAGTCGTCATTTCACAACGCTTATCCACAGAATATACAGGTAATCCCTTCGCCCTGTACCGTTCTTTGCGCCAAATCAATCCTTCGCCATACATGGCTTATTTTAACTTCCAAGACTGGCAAATTATCGGTTCTAGCCCCGAAGTCATGGTCAAAGCCGAATGCAATGATGAAGGGGAAATTATCGCCACAGTCCGTCCCATTGCGGGAACTCGACCAAGAGGGAAAACCTCAAAGGAAGATGCAGCTTTAGCCGCTGATTTACTTCAAGACCCCAAGGAAATCGCCGAACACGTCATGTTAGTAGATTTAGGACGCAATGATTTGGGGCGGGTGTGCAGCAGTGGTAGTGTGAAGGTTGATGAATTAATGATCGTTGAACGCTACTCTCATGTTATGCACATTGTGAGTAATGTGGTGGGTAAGTTAGCACCGGGTAAAACTGCATGGGATTTATTAAAAGCGTGCTTTCCTGCTGGGACTGTCAGCGGTGCGCCTAAAATCAGGGCGATGGAAATTATTAATGAGTTAGAACCAAGTCGCCGGGGTGTATATTCGGGTGTCTATGGATATTACGATTTTGAAGGACAATTGAATAGTGCGATCGCCATCAGAACTATGGTATTACATAATCAGACGGTTACAGTCCAAGCTGGTGCAGGTTTGGTGGCTGATTCTGACCCAGAAAAGGAATATGAAGAAACTCTGAATAAGGCTAGAGGTTTATTAGAAGCAATTCGTTGTTTACGATAAACTCTACTTTTTAGAAAGAAGGGAAATTAAAATCAATACTGGAGTTAAACTATGATACCAGCTATTAGTAGACCTTCAACATTACTTGGTCGAATTAAAGTTGAAAAAGTAGATAAATTCAATTTATTTAAATTTACTGATGAACTCCAGAAGCGAATGGAAGAACTTTTGGAGAGAAAAAAAGCTGATTTGCTGACTTCAGACGAAGTTATAGAATTGGAAGCTATTGGAGAGTTAGATAGAATTTTCACTCACATCAATGCGATGTTAGTATGACTATGTAAAAGAATATCAATTCAGCAACGCCAAATCCCAGCAGGAGAATAGAGATATGAGTATTGTGATTACAGATGAAGTCTTGCAGACAATTCAAATGTCTGACAAAGAATTAGTTCAAGAAATAGCAATTTTGCTCTTTGAACAAGAACGGTTTACTTTAGGACAAGCGAGTAATTTTGTAGGAATGAATCAACTTGAATTTCAACGATTACTTGCTAGTCGAAAAATTCCCATTCACTATGATATTGCTGAATTTAGGGAAGATGTAAAGAGTTTAGAAGCTAATAATTGGCGATGATTATTATTAGCAATACATCACCTATCAGTAACCTCGCTGCGATTGGACAATTAACTTTGTTGCAGCAACTTTATGGTAAGGTCATTATTCCGCCAGCAGTCTATCAGGAAATTCTTGCTTCTGGTAGTACAGATCCGGGTACACTAGCACTTGAAACTCTCGATTGGATTGAAGTTATGCCAGTTACAAATGTTATCCTAGTTCAGACTCTACAAACAATTTTAGATCCAGGTGAAGCAGAAGCGATCGCTCTTGCTGTTGAGTTAAATGCTGATAGACTGATTATTGATGAGCGAAAAGGTAGAAATGAAGCAATAAAGTCCGGTTTACAGGTTACTGGAATCTTAGGTATTGTATTAGCAGCTAAACAACAAGGGATTATTCCACTGGTAAAACCGATATTAGATGATTTGATTGCTAATGGCTTCTGGATTCGTGAACAGTTGTATGCAGAAGTTTTATTAGTTGCAGGAGAATAGCAACCGGATGATATAAAATAATATAAATCTCTGTTTAGGTAAAATTTTAGCATTTGGGTGGGGTGAAATTTGATTTTAGACAAACGACGAGAACTACTAGAAAATTTTATAGTTGATAATGAAGATTTAGAAGAACTAGAAGCAAAACTAGCTGAATTCAATATTTTTGAAGCTATTGGTGTAGTTAGACAAGAAATTAGACATTCAAATTTTTTAGCATTTCTTTTAGACCCATCTCAAAATCATAGACTTGATGATATTTTTCTTAAGCGATTTCTGAAGCGAGTGCTTTTAGAAACTGATAACCCTACAGATACAAATAATGCAAAAATTAGTCCTGTTGATATAGATATAGCTGATTTAACAGACTCAGAGATTAGACGTGAGTGGCAAAATATTGATATTCTTATCCGTTCACCGCGTAATAAATTAATATGTGCTATAGAAAATAAAATTGATTCGGGAGAACATTCAAACCAGTTAGAAAGATATCAGAACATTATTGATATTGAATACAAAAATTATAGAAAGATTTTAATTTATTTAACCCCAGAAGGAAGTTTATCATCTGAAAATAATTGGAGAATATACAGCTATTCTCAAGTAGTAGAAATAATTGATAGTATTTGTAAAAGTTATAAATCTACTATTGGTGCAGATATTTACACATTAATGACACATTATTCTACATTAATTAGGAGACATATTGTGAGTGATTCAGAAATTGCAGAACTTTGCCGCAAAATTTATTTTAAACATAGACAAGCTCTTGATTTAATTATTGAGCATCGTCCCGACTTACAATCAGAAATAGCTGTGGAAATTAAGAAACTACTAAATCCACTTATTGAATCTAACGAAATATTTGCAGATTTTTGGAACAAGGGATGGATAAGTTTTGGAGCTAAAGACTGGGAAAATAAATCAGGAAGTCGAGAAATGATTTGTTTTGTAATTGAAAATCTTCCTGGTTCTCTTATAATGATAGTGCAACTTAGATCCATTGAAGATAAAGAAATTCGTCAGAAAATATTTGATTTATTACAAGAGCAAGACCATTCAAAAATTTTAAAAAAAACAAAACTAAATCGAAAGTATATGACTATTTATAATAGACAAATTTTAAATAAGATTGATTATGAGGATGGTGATATTGAAAATATATTCAAAAAAATTCAGGATTTTTGGGAGGATTTTATTAAAAATGACTTTGTATCTATAGAGAAGATAATCAGTGAAAATATAGAGGTGATTTTGAAGGACAATTGAATAGTGCAATGATATCACACAAGCGAAAAAAGAGATTGATGGAATATCAATCAATAAGCAAGAATATATCAATTATTTTATTTATAAAAATGTTGAATTTTGCAACAAAACTTTATCTATTTGTTTTAAAAGTGATTCTAAATTACCAGAATTATCTAAAACCACATCAGCACGAGCGATTTTTTCCGCAATAGGTAATTGACTATTAATTCTCGCTGCTGCTTGTTCCGCTGTTAAATTATTCCGTTCTATTAACCGCTGTTGTTGCTGTTGTGGAGAACAAGATACCACCCAAATTTGATTAACTAGATTTTCTAAATTAGCTTCAAATAATAGGGGAATCACTAAAATTAAAGTATTTGCAGATGATTCATTAATAGCTTTATCAAAACAATTTCTCACATAAGGATGAATTACCCTTTCTACCCAATAACGTTCTTCCGGTTGATGAAAAATAATTTCTCCTAATTTGGCTCTATTTAAATTACCATCACTTAATATGATTTCTCTACCATATTTTTCAGCAATTTGTGACAAAATAGGAGAACCGACAGATACTGCATCTCTCGCATAAATATCTGCATCTAAAATCGGTAAATTGTAAGTTTTAGCTAAGTAATTAGCAACTGTACTTTTACCTGTCGCAATTCCACCAGTTAAACCAATTAAGTTTTTAGTCATTGGTTATAATACTAAATTAAGATGAATCTTCATAGAATCAGATTTTAAGATTTATTGAACGCAGATAAACGCAAATAAACGCAGACAAAGAGGGATGAATTAATGGATTTCATGATTCTGTGCCACCTCACATAAGGTTGGTATTAGTCATTAGAAAATTCAGCTATGATTTGTCCATTTAATTATGGCATTTGTTAAACCTTCTAAGGTATATTCTTCTGCTTCAATATCTACTCTCCCAAATACAGTTTGACAGGTTTTTGAAGTTTGGGGACCAATGGAAGCTATGCAAACTCTGGCTAAATTTTCGGGATTGTAGGTAAATATATGCGCTGTTAATTGCGAGAAAAATAGGACTGTTTTAGAACTGGCAAAGGTAATAATATCTACAGTATTATTAACTAAGGCATATTCAGCCGCAGGAGGGATACTTTGAGGACAGCAAGATTCATAAGCGGGAACTTCAATTACTTCTGCACCTTTGGCTGTTAATTCTTTCACTAATACTTCTCTTCCACCACTTTCAACTCTGGGAAATAATATCTTTTTACCTATTAGTGATTCGGGAAAGTTTTCCACTAAGGAATCAGCCACAAAGTTAGGAGGAATAAAGTCAGCTTGGATATTTTGTTTTTGTAAACTTTGGGCGGTTTTTTCCCCAACAACGGCAATTTTCACACCTGATAAAGCATTTTTATCTTGACCGGATTTTTCTAATCGCTCAAAAAAGTATTCTACACCATTACTAGAAGTGAGAATTAGCCAATTAAAAGTTGATAAATGCAAAATTGCCTGATCTAAAGCTGACCAACTGCTAGGGGGTCCAATTTCTAAAGCTGGCATTTCTATCACATTAGCACCTGCGGAGGTTAAGCGATCGCTAAATTGATGCGATTGTCCCACAGAACGGGTAACTAAAATGGTTTTCCCAGTTAAAGGAGAAAGATTGTAATTCACGGTTGACATTAAATTTGTTGTCTTAATAATTTTAGGTTTCGCGCAAAAAAATATCCGTAGGTTGGGTTGACGCAAGGAAACCCAACATTTCCTGTACCCCAACATTTCCTAGAATTAGTTGGGTTTCACTTCGTTCTACCCAACCTACAATTTTACAAATGGAAATCTTTTACAGGTAATCGCGTAATCGCACAATTTCACCAATGACTATAACTGCGGGAGAGAGAGATAAACCAGCGGTTTGTTCGAGAATATTTCCCAGTTCTCCTGTCCAGACTTCTTGACTAGGCGTTCCAGCCCAACGGATAATAGCAATCGGCGTAGAATGGGATTTTCTATATTTTATCAGTTGATGGATTATTTCTGGTAAATTTTTTCCCCCCATCAAAATTACTAAGGTTTCTAAACTTGCTAATGCTTCCCAGTTTAAAGTTTCTGGTTCATGGGCTGTACAAACTGCAAAACAACGACTAAGAACGTTATCTGTAAGCGGAATTCCGGCTAATAATGGTGCAGCTAATGCAGAAGAAATTCCCGGAACGATTTCAAATTCACAACCTGCATTTTTTAAAGCTACAATTTCTAAAATACAGCGCCCAAATATGAAAGGGTCTCCCGATTTTAGTCGAATAACTTGCTTTTTTTCTAAACAATATTTTACCAATAAAGCGTTGATTTCAGTTTGGGAAGTGCTGGGTTTACCTCCACGTTTACCAACATCTATTTTTAGGCAATCAACAGGAACACAATCTAATAATTGACTATCAACTAAAGCATCGTACACCAACACCTGAGCAGATGCTAACAGCCGATAGGCTTTAACGGTTAAGTATTCTACATCTCCAGGACCTGCACCAACAAGATAAACTTTACCTATTTCTTTAATCATATTTATTGTTGACTTTTAATAATTTACCATTGGGTTTTGATGCGATATATAATACCAATTTAGGATGAGAATAGAATCAGATTTTAAGAATTATTGACCGCAGATAAACGCAGATAAACGCAGATAAAGACGGATGAATTAATGGATTTCCTCTGCCCTAGTAGTCAAGACTCACCAAATTTCGCTAGATTAGATCCAGGTACACTTATAGGAATTTTCAATGTCAGCACAATTGTTACTGGTAGATGACGAACCGGGATTACGGGAAGCCGTCAAAGAATATTTACAAGAAAGCGGTTTTAGGGTTCAAACTGCCAGTAATGCCCGTGAAGGTTGGAACTGGATGCAAGAGAACACCGCTGATTTGGTCATTTCTGATATTATGATGCCCCAGGTGGATGGCTATCAGTTCCTCAAGCAAATGCGAGATGACCCCCGTTTCCAAGCCTTACCAGTGGTATTTTTAACGGCTAAGGGCATGACAGGCGATCGCATTCAAGGCTATCATGCAGGTGTTGATGCGTATTTACCTAAACCATTCGATCCTGATGAATTAGTTGCCATAGTTGAAAACTTACTAGCGCGTCGCAGCGCCCAATCTCCCACTACCGGAGAAGACGGCGACACCCCAAATCTTGCCGATTTGGCTAATCAAATCGCTCAAATTAGAATACTATTAACTCATCGGAGTGCCATATCCCAAACGCCAGCCCCGTTTAAAATAGATTTGACTCCTAGAGAGCAAAGTGTTTTAAATTTGGTAGCGGAAGGATTAATGAATAAAGAAATTGCCCGTCGCCTAGAAACAAGCGTCCGCAATGTCGAAAAATATGTCAGCCGTTTATTTAGTAAAACTGGTACTAATAGCCGCACGGAGTTAGTTCGTTTTGCGCTAGAACATGGTCTAGCTAAGTGAACTAATCCTTTAGTGATGAGAGTTACTTGGTAAGAAAATGGTAAAATGCACCTAGATAAATTTGCTGCCGAAATAGTAACATAATGTTGCATATTTTACTACTAATTTTCTTAGCTTGCTAGTACGAAGACACAAATATTGTAGACGTATTTTTACGTTTACAAGCAAGCTTACTATTTGGGAAAATAGGTAGAGGCAGACTTTTAACACTTAATCCTGAAACCCCTAAATTAGACAGGCTATCACAAATAACTAAGCTGAATACTATTGTACGGTATCAGCGAAATTGCGTAACCGCATCAGTTGACGGCGCATTTGTGGAGAGGCTTTAAACTCTGAAATCTCCTGAGCTTTAACTGATGCTTGTAAGGTTTCTAAAAAATCGTCAGATCCTTCTGTTAAAGCTTCTAGTAATACTTGTAACAGTTGCTCACGATCACTTAACAAACTCTTTTCCTCAATCAGACGGAATTTGAGGTGAATTTCACAGTCATAAACACCTACTTCGGGATTATTTATTTGACGTGGTAATGCTTTGGAGTTCATAGTTTTGAGGATTTATTTGCTTAGTGGTTATACGGATTAGGGATTAAATCTCCAGAAAAATTCCTTATACTTTCTTTATACTTTTGTGAATCCAAAGTTTTTACAGATCAGAATTTCTCCTTATCCGTAAAACTGGCATTCTATTTTACTCCCCCTGTCTTTTTTCAGTTAGATTTTACTATTTTTCGATGTTTCTTTACTAGTTATGGCATATCTTAGCCATAAACTATTATTCGATTTTCAAGATGTCATACCATGAAGTTTTTGTAAATAGTTGATTAGCCCTTGATAAAGGTTTTTACATCAACTTGTTAAAAACGTCAAGAAATATTATTTTTTTTACTTTTATTTCCTGATAATACTTAAGCATTTTTACTGAAGACACTCCTTTGATAAATGCAATTCATAATTGTAGGAAAATTCACTAAAGTCGCTAGAAGTTGAGTATATTTACATGAGAAAAAACCAGAATCAGTAAAAAAATTAGAAAATTTTTTGTGAATAATCACATCCATGAGGCCAAGTTAACTTCTCAATTGCAACAGAGGGCAAGTAACTGGTTGTCAACCCGAAAATGGCGGGTGAAGGCAAGCAGGGGAGGTAGGGGGAGAAG